>CANJEY010000063.1 GCA_947472615.1 Beijerinckiaceae bacterium | reverse complement strand
TGAAGTTGCAGCCGCCGAGGACAAGCGCCAGCGCGCCTGCCGCCAGAAATCCTTTGAAATTCATAAGTCAGCCCTGATTCTGTTCGTCGTCGAACCTATTAGGAAATTCCTTACCATAATCTTAGGCGACGCCCAGAAACAACCGCTTCATATTTGTAAATTAGCGGACCTCGGCGCGATTGTGTAGTTCCATTCTGGATGGAACGCGTCTCCGGTGATGTTGAGCGTCGCCATTTCCGCATCACTGACCCTGATGCCCTTGACGTAGGTTTTGGGGTCGAGTTCGCAGCGCACGCTCAGGCCTTTCTTCGTCGTCGTGGCTCCGATCAATTCGACCACGACGAGGCGGCTGGTCAACGGCTTGCCGCGCCAGTTTTGCGTGATGTGGCAAAACATCCTGTGCTCGATCTTGTTCCATTTCGACGTGCCGGGCGGATAGTGGCACACGACGAGAGTCAATCCCGTCGTGTCGGCGAGCTTCTGCAACTCGACCTTCCACAAGCGGACGCGGCTGCCATTGGAGCCGCCGCCATCGGCCGTGATCATCAACCGGTCCGACGCGGGATATCGCTCGCGTCCCATCGTCTCACGCCATCGCTGGATGCTATTGACCGCGAACTCCGCCGTGTCGTGATTTATGCCGACGCTGACATAGCCGGCGTTGGCGGCGATGTCGTAAACGCCATACGGAATGGCCTTGCCCAGCTCCTTGTCGATGAAGTCATGCACGTTGACCTTGTCGGGACAGCCTTCGGCGCGATAGTCGGCGCCAGCATTTTTGAACTCGCCGACATTTTCCTTCTTTTTGGTGTCGACCGAGATCACCGGCTGGCCCGCCGCCTGAAACGCGACGGCTTGCCGGTTAATGTGCTCGAATTGCGCGTTCCTGTCGGGATGGCGGCTGCCTTCCAGGCTCTTGCGATTGACCTGGCGGCGGTAGCCCGCCTGTTCGAGCAATCCGGGCAGGCTGCTGGCCGCGACGCGATGCCCCAGCGCGACCAGGGCCGCCGCAAGTTTGGCATGGCTCTTCGACATCCACAGCAAGGGCCGCATGGGATCGCCAAGCGTCGAGGGTTCGAGGATGGCGCGCAAATCCGCCAGCAGCGTCGGGTCGATTTGCGTGAGCGGGAGGCGTCCACCACCGGCGCGGCGAACCTTGCCCGCGTCAAGTTCGAGCGCCTCCAGATCTTCCAGACCGCGGCCGATGGTGCTGCGCGCCAATCCCGTCGCCCGCGCCACTCCAGCGATGCCGCCGTGCCCCGCCGCCCGCGCTTCCGCCGCGGCGAATAGACGGCGGCCACGTTCGTCCAGGCTGGCGCTCAGAAGTTGGTAGCGAAAACGAATCGAAATTTCGTCGATCATTCCGCCCAGATATACGGGGCGTACAACGGCGTGAATCCCTTGCCGCCATAATACGCCCATCGCGCCATCGAACAGATTCAGTTATTATTCGGCGTCGCCTTAGGCAATCGGCGGACGCTGGCAGCGCGCCGCCGCGTCGAAAAAGGTCAGGCCGGCGATTTGCCCGGCACGACATGCCGTTTCGCGGCCGCCGCCGCGTCGCTTCCCAGCACGCGCCAGGGATCGATGACCGTCTTGCCGCTGATGGCCGCGACGTCGAGCGTCTTGAATTCAGCCCATGGAGTCGTGATGACAATCACGTCGGCCGCCCTGGCGGCGTCGTTGGCCGAGGCGGCGAGCGTCACCGAGGCTCCGAGCTGGGCGGACGCGGCAGCCCCAGCCAGTGGATCATAAATGCTGACCTTGTAGCCGGCATCGGCCAGAATTTTCGCCAGCATGACGCCCTGCGCGGCCTCGATGACGGCCGTTTCCGGCTTGTAGGACAGGCCGATCACCGCGACGCGCTGACCCGGCGACGCCGACGCCTCGACGGCGCCTTGCAGGCGGGCGAGCTGATGATCGTTGATGCGATCGGTCGCCTCGGCCAGATCGCTGCGCGCGCCGAGCTTGCGGCCGAGCGCCGCGAAGGCCTTGTTGTCACGCGGGAAGCACGGTCCGCCGTAGCCGATGGCGCTCTTGAGGTACTTGCGGCCGATGCGGCTGTCCGCGCCGACGGCGGCGTTGACGACGTCGGCATCCGCGCCCGGCAGGCGATCGCACATGTCGGCGATCATGTTGGCGTAGGAAATCTTCGTGGTCACGAAGGTGTTGACCGAAATCTTCGTCAGTTCCGCATTCACGAAACTCATCCGGTGGATTTCCGGATTGGTGTCGGTCGAGCGCTTGTAGATGTCCTCAAGAATCTGGCCCGCCTTGGGGTCGCTCTCGCCGATCAGGATCATGTCGGGACGGAGCATGTCGCGCACCACCGAGCCGAGCGCAATGAATTCGGGATTGTACGCGAGGCCCATATCGGGGCCAACTTTGCGGCCGGACGCAGCCTCAAGCGCTTCCTGAATCACGCCGCCGGTCGAGCCCGGCATGACCGTCGAGGTGACCACCACGAGATGATAGCCGGACTTCGATCGGAGCGCCGCGCCGATGTTTTGCATCGCCTCGATGACGAACTTGTTTGTGAAGAACAGATCAGGGCCGCTGGGCGTCGGCACGATGACGAATGTGACGTCGCTCTCGTGGATGGCGGTCTTGTAATTAGTCGTCGCCCGGATGCGCTCGCGATTCTGGTCGATCATCGGCTGCAGCCCCGTCTCGTCCACCGGGGCGCGGCCTTCGGCCAGCGCCGCCACGAAGGCCGGGTTGATGTCGAGGCCGATGACCTGAAAGCCCTTATGGGCGAAGACGGCGGCCATCGGCGAACCGAGTTTCCCCAAACCGATGATGGAAAACCGCAACGCCTCAACGCTCATCTCGAAATCCTCTGGCTCAGGCTCATAAAGCCGGCGGTCAATAGCATAAATGCCGCGTTGCACAAGGCGACGAAGAATCTCCTAAGCGCCGAAGGCGCAAGTTCCTGAAACCACGTCTCTTGCGCATCTGACGAGGGCGGCACTTGATGTCCGCCGACGCTCGGCCGGGGGCGGCTCTCGACCGACTGGACATATCGACAGGGGGGCGGCTTTTCTATAAGCGAACCCTTGATTGATTCATGGGCGGCCGCCGAGGCGGGCCGTCCGTCTGGCTGGAGTGCAGGAATTGAAATCGGCACTGGTTCTGGGCGCGGGCGGCTTCATCGGGTCGCATCTGGTCAAGCGGCTGAAGCGCGAGGGATTCTGGGTTCGTGGCGTCGACCTCAAATTTCCGGAATTTTCCGAGACTGAGGCCGATGACTTCGTGGTCGCCGATCTGCGGGACGCGGGCAATGCGCGCGCGGTGATCGACCGGCGGTTCGATGAGGTCTACCAGCTCGCGGCCGACATGGGCGGAGCCGGCTTCATCTTCACCGGCGAGAACGACGCCGACATCATGCACAATTCCGCGACGGTGAATCTTAACGTCGCCGACAGCTGCAAGAACCGCAATATCAAGCGCGTGTTCTATTCATCCTCCGCCTGCATGTATCCGGCGCACAATCAGGAAGATCCCGACAAGCCGGTGACGCGCGAGGACAGCGCCTATCCGGCCAATCCCGATTCCGAATACGGCTGGGAGAAATTGTTCTCCGAGCGCCTGTTCCTCACCTACAATCGCAATTACGGCATGGAATGCCGCGTCGCCCGCTACCACAACATCTTCGGTCCCGAAGGCACCTGGGATGGGGGCCGCGAAAAGGCGCCGGCGGCACTCTGCCGCAAGATCGCCGAGACGCCGGACGGCGGCGAAATCGAGATTTGGGGCGATGGCAAGCAGACCCGCTCGTTCCTGTTCATCGACGAATGCGTCGAGGGCACGATCCGGCTGACGCGCTCCAATTTCACCGGTCCGGTGAACATCGGCTCGGAAGAAATGGTGTCGATCAATCAGCTCGCCGATATGATCATGAAGATTGCTGGCAAGACCGTGCATCTGAACCATATTCCTGGCCCGACCGGCGTACGCGGCCGCAATTCACATAATGAACTGATCAAATCGGAACTGGGCTGGGCGCCGAACGAGAGCCTGCATGCAGGCTTGTCCAAGACTTATCCGTGGATAGACGCGCAGGTGCGCCGCAAGCTGGGCGCGAACCGCTAGGCTTCGCTGGAGGACGCGTTCGGCTCGAACGCGCCTGCTTTGCGCTCGCTACTGGGAGTCGATGACCCGAACGCCGCGCAAGCAGATCTGCGAGTGGCCACTGGTCCAGATCCTGAATTCCAGCGGCGCGAGAACGCGTTCGCGAATTTCGAACGATCCGGCGATCGTCACGGCACCATTCAGTTCGTCGGATTCGCGCGTTTCGTGAACCAGAAACTCGCCCGACTGCACGACCTCGACGGCGAACTTCGACCGCTCTTCGGAGCCCTCGGGCATTTTCGGCGGCGGCTCCACAAACAGGTCGAAAAGCGCTTCGTAACGACCGCGCGGGAACGCCCAGGAGGGACCGTGAGCCAGATGGCCGTCCTTGCCGATGGTCGAGACGATCTCGTCGCCCTCGCGCCGACCTTCGGAGCTGAGTGTCATATAGGGAATGATATTCGTCGCCTTTGTACCGAAGCTCTTCAGGCGATTATCCTGAGGTTTCACCGCGGTCCGCTCAACCGACAGTCGCCGGACTCGGAACAGGCAGCCCGACATCGCCTTGATCCGCACCTCGAACGAGGCCAGCGCATCCAATTCGAGCAATTCCGGAACGTCGAATTCGAGACTGAAGTCCTCATCGGGTCGCAACGACGAAGGCACAAGACCCATGTCGACCACGAAATTGCCGGCGGTGGCTGCGACCTGTACGCAGGCTCCGATCTGCGGCGTGGCCTCTCCGGGCTGTGTCTGACTGAATTCGAATCCCACCCGCAGACGATAACGCCCACGCTGCATCGACTTGTAAGGCCCGAAGCAGACCCAATCGTCTGAGCCGGGGATCGCCTCGAAACCACCATCGATGCTGCGGCCGCCCGACCCCACTTTCATCAGCGGGAGCCAGTCGACTTCGCCGTTTTGCGGCGGCAGCGCGAAGCCATGGCGAATGCGGCTTGAGAACGGCGTCGCGCTGGCCCCCACATAGGCCTTGAAGATGCCCTCGAAGGAATTGTGAATCGCATTCAGGCCGATGAAACGCCGCGTCGGCGGCTGATCAGCCCTCATGCGTTCGTGCTCTGAAGTGACTGCCTTCAGGAAGGGGCTCAACGCAATCCGACGCGCGTCGATCTCGGTCTTGCGTTCGGCCGGATTGGCGCGACCGTCGAATTCGAAGATGAAGCTTTCGGCTTCTTCAAAGAGTTGCGCGTCAGGCTCGATGCGTGTGCCGACAGGCGCGGGCGTATTCTTGGTGTCCGGCTGAATCATCACCGGCGACGTGAAACCGAGGCTGGTCCAGAGCTTCGCGAACATCTCCAGTGTCTGCGTGCGACGCCCGAGCCAGGCGACCTTCATGCTCCGCGGCGCGGCTGAAAAAATGTCGATCAGAAACGGCAGAACATGACGCGGATCGTATTCGACCTTGTCGTAGGCTTCGGACGCATAGCGGGCCTGATAAGGCTTCTCGAGAGGCGCGCCGATCGCGCTGCCCAGCGCCGTCAGATATTTCTCGTTCGTGCCATCGAATCGATAATCCTCGATATAGGCGTCGGGGCATCCCCACGTCTCGGCCTGCTCCGGCACATAGGGAGACGTCACCTCATCCACGAAATGCTGGATGCTGTTTTCTTTCTTGTTGTGTCCGTGCATCGGGGTGATCTGGCGCGTGTGGTCGCAATGGTAGGCGTAGAAGTCCTGCCCGGCGTCCGACACCTTGCCGTAATAAAGCTTCAGCCGTGCGGCAATGTTGGAATCGACGTGCCAGCCGATCAGCATTTCCTCATGAAATCCGCCGACCTTGAACAGGATATCGCGCTCCATGAGCTGAAAATCGCCCGGCCCGTCGTACTTCACGACGTCATTGGCGTAGACGATCTCGTCGAGATGGAACTGGCGGCCCCATTTCTTGACAGTCTTGATGATGCGCGCCGGATCTTTGCGGTCGAGGCTTTCCCAGAGCGCCTCGGGAATTTCGAGGCGCGGCGCGTGGTAGAAGCCAGGCGCGAGATTGCGTGCGTAGCGCGTCAGGTTCGTCCACTTCTGCGGCACGAACACGATGTCGGTGTTGGTCGACAGGATCCAGCGGTTGTTCGGGTTGGAGCGCCGCACCGCGATGTTACGCGAAATTGGTTCCAGCGCCACGAGATGCGTCTTGTCCTTGAAACGCGCGTGAACTTCCGGCCGCACGCGCAGCACGCGCAGCTTGCTGCGGGCGTGTTTGGTCAGCGTATCGAGGATCGCTTCCGGGAATGTCGGAAAGTCGTTTGGCGTGTTGTAATCGACGAAGATGATCTCGTCGTCACGATCAGTCAGCATCTCGGCCATGCAGTTGAAACTGATGGCGGCCCGCTTGTGCAGATTGTAACCGTAACTGTCGTTGCGGCCGTAAACGACGATCGAAATCATACCTGTCCCCAGCGGCGCGGCAGGGCTGCAAGGCCCCGACCGGAAGTCGGCGGACTTCTAGTGCATCGCCCAAAGGCGCGCCAGCCCGGAATCTGCCGCTATCTGGGGCTCCCGCCCCGTCAGCGGAAAATCTCCTGATAGATTTTCCACCATGCGCCGATCTTCTGGTCCACCTCGTCGGGGCCGACGAACAGGCCCTTGAAGCGAACCCCGTCCGGCCTCAGCGCCGGGTCGCGCGGCGGAACTTTCGGGTGCACGGAGATGTATTCGGCGTCGCGGTAGCGCTGCTGGCCTTCTTCGGAGACGAAGTAATCCACCAGCAGCTTCGCGGCGTTCGGGTGCGGGGCGTCCTTCAGCACGGCAGCCACCGAAAACACCGTCAGGCTCGGGTTGAAGGGCAGCCATGTGGTCGGCGCGCCCTGGGCGGCGCTGATGGTCGTGTTATGATTGAAGATATTGAGGCCGATCGCGTATTCGCCGGCGATCACCTGATCGAGCACGACGCGGGCGGAGACCCCGATGGCGGCGATATTCTGCTTCGAAAGATCGCGCAGATACGCCATGCCCTTCTCGTCCCCCAGCGCCGCAAGCGCCGAGCCGATGAAGCCCGGCGCGGCGGACGTCGCCTGACGGCCAGCCCAGACGATTTTGCCCTTCCACTTCGGATCGAGCAGGTCGAGATGGCTCTTCGGCTCTGTTCCTTTCGGCACGAGGTTGGTGTTGATGCCCGGCGTCAGCACATAGATGTTGGTCGGCGACCAATAGCCATTGGGGTCCCGCCATTCAGCCGGCATTTCGGCAATCGTGTCAGGCTGCCATTTCAGCACCAGCCCGGCCTTCACCAGCGCGCTGGCGGAGGTGCCGTCGAACACGTCGCCGACAATCTTGCCGGCCTTGGATTCTTCCATCAGGCGCAGCATGACTTCGGCGTTTTCGGCGCGGACGTAGTTGACCTTGACGCCGTATTTCTTCTCGAAGGCGGCGGCGGCCGGGACAACGAACTGGTTGACGATCTGGGTCGTGTACCAGTTGACGCTTGCCTCCTTCTTCGCAGCCGCGATCAACGCCGCATCCGCGGCCATTGCGTTCGCAGACAGCATTGCGGCGCCGATCAGGGCGCACGCGCCCGACACAGAGCGAAAGCTCACCTCGTCCCTCCCAAGTTTGTTCCGGCCCGCTCGATGTCGGGCTTCGTTGCTTGATCGTCGAAAGCAGCAGCCTGTCAGGTCGACAGGCCGGTCGATGTTTCCAGTTCAGGCGGAATGCGCCATTGTTTCATCGGCTTGCCGGCCGCCTGTGCGGCGAGTTCGCGCGCGTAAATCTGGCGCAACATGCGGATCTGTTTGTCGGAAGCGCCGAGCAGATCCTTCTCGCGCGCGGGTCGCGAGCCTTGGCTCTTCAGCACAACCAGATCCTGAATCATCACCTGATCTGGCCGGTGCGGCAATTCGTCGAGATGCAGTTCGCCGCGCAGGATGCGCTCCGTCACAGCTTCGGGCGATTCCAGCGTCGCCAGCAGGGCCTTCGCCTCGTCCTTCTTCCGCTGATATTCGGCGACCTGATCGCCGACCAGGAAGGACTTGCGGGCCACGAAGCTCGAATGCGTCTCGTCGTCGATCGGCACGCGCCACGAGAAATGCTCGGTCCAGCCCAGCAGTTCGTCATGTACTTTCGAGTAGAGGCAGTTCGGCATCAGGATGTGCGAAACGCGCGTGGCGTCCGACCGCTTGCCGAGCCGGATGATTCCATACTCGGTTTCTTCGCAGTCGATTTCGGGAATCTCCTCGTTGAGGCCGACATCCGTGAAGGTCGAGCGGCGATGAGTGAAATTGAAATGCACCTCGTCGACGCTGTTCTCGAGCTGGCTGAAGAACGGATAGGGCCGGCGACTTTCGCGCGCATCGAGCAGGCCTTCGCCTTCGGCGGCCAGCACGCGTGGAAATGGCGGCGGTTCTCCCTCGCCCAGATAGGCGAACACGAAGCCGACATATTCACGCACGGGCCACGAGCGGACCTTCACGCTCTGGGCGAAACTTCTCTGCTCTGGCGGCTGCGCCACGCACTGGCCCGACCCATCATAGGTCCAGCCGTGATACATGCAGGCGATGTTATCGCCATCGACTCGGCCGATCGACAGGCGCGCGCCGCGATGCGCGCATCGCGCGTCGACCAGAAACGCCGCGCCGCTCTGGCCGCGATAAAGCGTGAAGTCTTCGTTCAGCACGCGCACCGGCATGCAGCGGCCCGCCTTCAGCCGCGCCGACTCATAGATCGGCTGCCAGAACCGGCGCAGAAACATGCCGGTTGGCGTCCCGGGACCGACGGAATTGAAATCCGGATAATTCGTTCGGTCCGCCATCGCAGATCGCCCCCTGTCGTTTCCGCTGTTCGATTTTCAAAGTTTGCGACATTCCCGTCGCAGGAGCAATGCGGGCGCGCCGAAAATCCCGCCTGCGGCGAAATGCGCCATATCGTCCGCCGATTGCGGAGCTGGAAAATCTGTGTAACCGTCGCGTCAATCATGGCGCTCATCAATGCGCCGATCCACGGGACGAACGAAAGGGCGGGCGATGAAGGCTGGCGGCATCAGGACAGCGGGCATGATTGTGGCGATGGTCTGCGCCGCCGCGACGTCGGCGCTGGCGCAATCCGCGAGTAGCGTCTTCAATCATAAAGAAGTCACCATGCTGATCCCTTCCGCTGTCGGCGGCGGCTACGATCGCTATGCGCGCATTCTGGCGCGCCACATGGGCAAATATCTGCCGGGTCATCCGTCCGTTCTGCCCAAGGGAATGCCGGGCGCGGGTGGGCTCGTGCTGGCGAACTTCATGTACAGCAAGGCGCCGCGCGACGGTTCCGTCATCGGCGGCATGCAGAACGAACGCATCTACGATCCCATGCTCGGCGTCGAGAACGCCAATTACAAGAGCTCGGAACTGACGTGGCTGGGCAGCATCAACCAGACCACGAACGTCTGCGCCGCCTGGCACACGACGGGTGTGAAATCCGCGGCCGAATTGCGCTCGAAAGAACTGGTCGTCGGCGTGTCGTCGAACACTTCGACCGAGAGCGTCGCGCGCCTGCTGAATCAGGTCGTCGGCACCAAGCTGAAACTCGTTTTCGGCTATCCGGGTACGAACGAAATCCAAATGGCGATGGAGCGCGGCGAGGTGGAAGGCGCGTGCGGTCTCGGCTGGGACAGTCTCATCTCCGGCAAGCCCGACTGGATTCGCGACAAGATGGTCAACATCTTCATCCAGATGGGCGCCGAGCCGATCGACGATCTGAAGGGATCGCCGTTCATCTACGATCTGTTGCAGTCGCAGGCCGACAAGCCGCTGATCGATTTCCTCGTCGGCCGCATGTATCTCGGACGTCCGTTCGTCGGTCCGCCCGGCATGCCGGCGGGAGTCACCAAGGTGCTGCGTGACGCCTTCATGGAAACCGTGAAGGATCCGGAATTTCTCGCCGAAGCCCAGAAGGGTCTGATGCCCGTGCTGCCGGTGCCGGGCGACGTGGCGCAAGGCCACGTCGAAAAGCTCGAAAAGACGACGCCCGAGGTGATCGAGCGCGCCCGCACCATGCTCTGACGCGAGAGCGCGACGCTACGCGCCTTCGACGCCGACGGCCGACGTCTTCTCATACGCCGGCACCTTGGCTGCGAACTGGTCGAGCCACGCCACGAGACGCGGATGTTTCACGCGCCACGAGCCTCGGGCGCGCAGATCCAGATAGCCGAGTCCGCAGGCCACCGTGAGATCGCCGTAGTTGGGAACGTCGCCGAGCGGCGGCAGATTCGTCTCAAGCCAGTCGAGGCTGGCGTCGACCTTCTTCTGCTGCCGGTCGATCCAGCTCTGCACCCATTTGTCTTCCGGCCGGAAGCGCTTTTCGAGCACGATCAGCAGCGCGGATTCGATCAGTCCGTCGGCCAGCGCCGCCAGCGACAACACCCGGATGCGGCCTTCCGGATCGGCCGGAATGAGGCGCGGCTCCGCCTTCAACGTATCGAGATATTCGCAGATGACGTGGCTGTCGTGCAGCATCGACCCGTCGTCGCAAATCAACGTGGGAATCTTGAACAGCGGATTCTTCGTGCGGATGTCCTTGTTCGCCTGCGGATCGGACGTGTCCGACACTTCCTGCACGCGATCCGACAGGCCCTTGATGGCCACGGTCAGACAAACCTTACGCACGAACGGCGACGCCACCGAGGCGGTCAACTTCATCATGGATCGTTTCCCCAAAATTGTTTTTTGAAGTCTAGCGGTCGGAGCCCTGCCCGGCCGTGCTGCCGCCATCGAGCGGATAGGCGTGGCCGGTGATCCACGACGATTCATCCGACGCAAGAAACACCAGAATGCCGGCGGCGTCTCCCGGCACGCCGGTGCGGCCGAGCAATTGCTCCTTGGCGCGGCGCTGCATCAACTCGGGATTGGCGTTGTAACGCTTGCTCGACCGCTCGGTGATGATCGGGCCGGGGCAGATGCAATTCACCCGGATTCCGTCGAGGCCGAAGTCGGCCGCCATCTGGCGAGTCAGGGCGATGATCGCGCCCTTGGTGGCCGAATAGGCCGACAGCCGTTTGCGCGCCGCCAGACCCGCCGCCGACGCCATGTTGATGATCGAGCCACTGCGCTGACGCTGCATGTAGGGAAGCACGGCGCGGCAGGAATGGAACGTCGACTTGACGTTGCGCCGGAACGTCTCGTCCCAGTCATCTTCGCTGATTTCGAGAATCGAGCCGCGCGCGAAGATGCCGCCGACCGTGTTCAGCAGAACGTCGATCCGGCCATATCTTTCGGCCGTTTCATCCACAAAAGTCTTCATCGCGACGCCATCGGTCGCATCGAAGGACTTGCACCAACCATCGCCGCCCGCCGCCTTGATCGACGCCAGACGCTGTTCGGCGGATGCGGGATCGAGTTCGGCGACCGCCACAATGGCGCCTTCCTCGGCCATGGCCTGAGCGGCAGCGCCGCCGATGCCGAATCCGCCGCCCGTTACGATCGCTACCTTGCCCTTCAAACGCATCGCCGCATGTCCTCCTCGGCGGCCATATGCTGGCTTCGCCGTACCGAACTGTCGCCGAATTCATCGCAAAGCGCAACGGGAACGACCCGACGCTTCAATCGTTGGATGCAGCGAGGATTGAAGATGAAAGTCACATCGGGCACGAAAATCGTCTGCCGTTCCGGACACGCCTGCGGGCTGTTGCAGGTCGACGTCAACGACGGACAGCCGATCCTGCCGCAGCATGTCAAGGTGATCGGCGCCACAAGCGTTGAAAACGGCTACGCCTGCGATCGCTGCCACGCGCCTGTCATCACATGCGCAGCAGGCGCATGGCGGGTGCATACCGAACAGGGCTGGGTTGGCTGAAGCCTATTCGGCGGCCAGGCGCAGATCGGAGAATGGCGCTTCGTCCTTCGGGCTGCGATCGATGCGCGCGAGCAGCACATGCTCGTTCCACATTTCGATAATGCCCAGTTCGGTCATCTGCAGAATTCGGCGCGCGGCTTCGCCCTCGGTCGAAAACCTGCCAACCAGCATGCGATCCCCGGACGCCGGATCAATCAACTCGACACGAAAACGATTCATTCCGCATTCCAACCGTTACTGACGCAACGACGCGCCAATACTACGCCCGACTTGCGCGAGTGTTAAGACCCGATCGTCACATACGCACAGGTTTAATGCTCAAGCTGCTGATCTTGCAGCCATGCTGGACGCGGGCGCATTTTTCCGCGCAGTCAAGTTGATCGCATCGGCTCCAATTCGTATGCTCGAGACAAAGATCAAGAGCACGCGGGAGGACTCGATGGCTGAAGCGTTCATCGATCGCGGTCAGATGAAGCAGCAGCGTCGCGCGCGCGTAGCCGCCTTGTTCGTGGCGTTGACGACGGCTCCCACGGGCGTCGCGCTGCCGCAGGAGGACTTCTACCACGGCAAGACTGTGCGGCTCATAGTCGGCCAGCCCGCCGGGGGCGGCGGCTCCAACACCTACGGGCGGATCATCAGCCGGCATCTGGGGAAGCATATCCCCGGCTCCCCCTTCGTGAATATGGAGAACATGGCCGGCGCAGGCAGTTTGGTTGCGGCAAATTATGTCAGCAATGTCGGCGCGCAGGACGGGTTGATCATCGGCGTGGTGGGAGTCGCGATTCCGTTCTCGCCGATGCTCGGCGTGAAGGAAGCGCAATTCGACGCGACAAAACTTAACTGGCTTCCCAGCCCAGTGTCGGATGTCTCGGGCCTGACGTTGTGGCATGCGTCGCCGGTCAATTCCATTGCCGACGCTCGCCGGCACGAACTCGTTCTGGCGACCGCCAATCCGTTTTCGACGTCGAGCTTCTATGCGCGCATCATGACCGAAATTCTCGGCGTGAAGTTCAAGCTGATCAACGGCTACAACGGGGTGGAACCCGCCTATCTGGCGATGGAGCGAGGCGAGGTCGAAGGCCATCCCAGCGCCTCGCGCGCCGGGCTCAAAAGCACGCATCCGGACTGGATTCGCGACCGCAAGGTGAAGATCATCGTCCAGTATGGCCGCGCGCCCAGTCCCGAGCTGCCGGACGTTCCGTTTCTGCGCGACGAAGCAAAAACCGACGCGGACCGGCAATTGGTTGATGTGGCGGTTGCGCCGCTCAGCATCGGCTGGCCGATCTTTCTCGGCGCGAAGGTTCCGGCCGATCGCGTTGCGATGATACGCAAGGCTTTACTCGACACTTATCGCGATCCCGAATTGCTGGCGGAAGCCGCCCAGCAGGGCGTCGATTTTGCCCCCAATCCGATGACGGGCGAAGACGTGCAGCAACTCATCATACGCACCTACAATTCACCCGCGCCGGTGCTGGATCGGCTTCGGGCCCTGTATCAGGCCGCGCAATGAGGCGCGCCACAAACAACTGGAAGCCATGATGGACAGAATTCGCGTCGGCTATGCATCGCGCGCCGTCGGCACCGCACCGGTCTGGACCGCCTGCGACGCCGGATATTTTCAGGCGCTTGGAATCGACGTCGAGCCGGTTCTGTTTCAAGGCTCGATGCGCGTGACGAAAGCGCTGGAATCAGGCGAGGTGCAACTCGCCAATTTCGCCGCGCCCGCCGCCATGCAGGCGAATCTCGAACGCGGCGCGGATCTCATCGTCGTACTTGGCGCCATGAACCGCATGATGCAGGCCCTGATGGGACGGCCGGGCGTTCGAACGCTCGACGATCTGCGCGGCGGCGCCATCGGGGTGAATTCGTGGGGCGAGGTCAATCACTGGATGCTGGAGGCGCTTTTGCCGCGCCTCGGACTGGTGCGGGATCGCGACGTGCGCCTCGTCGAAACCGGACGCCACGACGGCGACGCATGGAATATCGACGCGCCTATCGATGCGTTGATGTTTCATCCGCCGGAACCCTTCGCGGCCGCGCGCGCCGGCTGGTCGATGCTGGTCGATACGCGCGAGATCCAGATTCCATTCCAGTTGAGCTGCATCACAGGCCGCCGCGCCTGGATCGACGCCAATCGCGATCTGGTCGCCCGCTATCTGCGCGGTCACGTCGAGGGCATCCTGCGCTTCAACAACGACCGCGAATGCGGATTGGCGGCGATGCGAAAATGGGGCTCGCCTGTCGAGGAAGCGGTTCAGGTCGAGACTTACGACTTCGCTTCACGCGAATTTTCGCAGAGGCCATTTCCCACCGCCGCCTCGATCGCGGGCATTCTGGGCGCGATGCAGGGCAAGGTGGCGGGGGCCGATCCTGCGCGCGCCGCGCAATATGTCGACGACAGCTTCATGCGCGAGATGGAGGCGTCTGGAGTTCTGGCGGCGATGACCCGAAAATTCGACGCATTAGCTTGATGCCGCAACGCGGCGAAAGCCAGCCTACCCGTAGCCTGCGAATGCGGCGGCCCTGGCCGCACGCCACGCCAGTTCGCTTCAATTATGGGCAGTTCGCCCAAATCCTCACTTGAAAAATTGACTTTGTCTGGAAAGTCGGACCTAAAATTGCTGCGCTGCAATCTGCCCGGCGTTTTCGGAAAGCATTCACTTTGTCGATTCAGGTCGGACTACACCACGTCACGCATTACAAGTACGACCGTCTGGTCGGCATCGGCCCGCAGGTCATCCGGCTGCGGCCCGCGCCGCATTGCCGGACGCGCGTGACCAGCTATTCGCTGAAGGTCGAACCGTCCGAACATTTCATCAACTGGCAGCAGGATCCACACGGCAACTGGCTGGCGCGGTTCGTATTCCCCGAGAAGGCGACGTCGTTTCGCATCGAGGTCGATATCGTCGCCGAACTGGCGGTGTTCAATCCGTTCGACTTCTTCATCGAGCCATATGCCGAGACGTTTCCATTCGAGTATGCGCCGGAGCTGGCGGGGGAACTCGCACCCTACCTGGTCGCCGAACCATCAGGTCCGCTGCTCGACGCGTTCGTTGAAGGCGTGTCGCGCGAGGAAGTACGCTCGATCACCTTCCTGACCGATCTCAACGCGCGGCTGCAGCGCGACATCCGCTACGTGATCCGCATGGAGCCGGGCGTTCAGGCGCCGGACGAGACGCTGGCGCTGGGCTCCGGCTCATGCCGCGATTCCGCGTGGCTGATGGTGCAGATCATGCGCCGGCTCGGTCTCGCGGCGCGTTTCGTGTCGGGCTACCTGATCCAGTTGCGCGCCGACATCGATCCGCTGGAAGGCCCGAAGGGCACCGATCACGATTTCACCGATCTGCACGCCTGGGCGGAAGTCTATCTGCCGGGCGCGGGCTGGATCGGGCTCGACGCGACGTCGGGGCTTCTCTGCGGCGAGGGGCATCTGCCGCTGTGCTGCGCGCCGCATTACCGCTCCTGTGCGCCCGTCACCGGCGCGGTCGATCCGGCCAATGTGGAATTTGGTTTCGAGATGCGGGTCGATCGCATCCGGCAGGCGCCGCGCATCACCGCCCCCTTCCCGGATGAATCGTGG
>CANJEY010000062.1 GCA_947472615.1 Beijerinckiaceae bacterium | reverse complement strand
TCGCCAAAAAGCGAATTCCGCGCCACATCGCTGATCCTGACTTCGACCAGCGATCCAATCAAGTCCTCATTGCCATCGAACTGCACTGGCTGAAGGTAAGGGGACTTGCCAGCGACTTGCCCAGGGTAACGCCCGCGCTTTTCGACGAGCACCTCAAGGGTGCGGCCGATCATGCTCCGGTTGAACGCCGCGCGCTGCTCCTCGACCAGATCCTGCAGCCGTTGCAGACGCTCGCTCTTGATTGCCTCGTCGACCTGATCCGGCAGATCAGCGCCCGGCGTGCCGGGACGCGGCGAATATTTGAAAAAGAACGTGCTGGCGAACTCCACCTGCCGGATCAGCGCCAGCGTGTCTTCGAAGTCCTGTTCGGTCTCGCCCGGAAATCCGACGATGAAGTCGGAGGACAAGGCAATATCGGGTCTAGCCTCACGAATACGGAGAACGATCTCGAGATAGTCCGCTGTCCGGTGCTTCCGGTTCATGGCGGCAAGAATCCGGTCGGAGCCCGACTGGACCGGCAGATGCAGGAACGGCATCAGCGCCGGTTGCGTCCGGTGCGCGTCAATCAGGTCCTGCTGCATGTCGTTGGGATGACTGGTCGTGTAGCGAACGCGCACGATTCCCGGAATGCGGGCGATCTCGTCGACCAGAGCCGGCAAGGCGGCGATTCCGCCGTCGGCCAATTCACCGTGATAGGCGTTGACGTTCTGCCCGAGCAGCGTGACTTCGCGCACTCCCGCCTTCGCGAGTCCCCCGATTTCATCAAGAATGGATGCGACCGGGCGCGATACTTCCGCCCCCCGCGTGTAGGGGACGACGCAGAACGAACAGAACTTGTCGCAGCCTTCCTGAATCGTCACGAAAGCCGACAGGCCCCGGGCGCGCGTGGTCGCCGGATCGGCTGACGGCAGGTGGTCGAATTTCAGTTCTGAGGGGAAGTCCGTGTCGAGTACACGCTTGCCGACCGCCTGCTCGACGATGTGCGGCAGACGATGATAATTCTGCGGTCCCACCACGAAATCGACCGCCTTCTGCCGGCGGAAGATTTCCTGACCTTCGGCTTGCGCGACGCAACCCGCGACGCCGATCCGGGTGGTCAGGCCCCGCGCCCGGCGGTCTTCCTTGAGTTTTCGCAGTTTGCCGAGTTCGGAAAAGATCTTCTCGGTCGCCCGTTCGCGGATGTGACAGGTGTTGAGAATGACAACGTCGGCGTCCTCGACGGTCGCGGTTTCACGAAATCCCGCCGCCAGCGAATCGACCATGCGGGTGGCGTCATAGACGTTCATCTGACAGCCGAACGATTTCACGAACACTGTCGGCTTCGGCTCGTCGGGACTGGTTTGATCGGTCGGCATTTGGATCTTGGGTTGTTCCGTTGAGACGCTCAAAGCATGTCGAGCTTCATGATGACAGCCGCGCCCGGGCCGCCTTCAGCCTGACGATAGTATCCTTCGCGCCGGCCCACGTCCTTGAACCCGGCTTTGCGATAGAGCGCGCGCGCCGCCAAGTTGAATTCATGGACTTCGAGGAACAGGCTTCTCGTTCCACGCCGGGTGAGGGCGTCCAGATGGCTGGCCAGAAGCTTTCCGGCGATCGATTTGCGCCTGTAGGCGGGATCGACCGCGATGGTCAATATCTCGGCTTCGTCCGCCGCGACGCGCGATAGCACGAATCCGACAAGGCGGCCACTCGCGGCGTCTTCCGCGGCATCCGCCACGGTATTCGCCGCCGAAAGCAGACTTTCAAGCTCGACGGGGCTCCACGGATGGGCGAACGAGGCCGCATGGAGACGAGCGCAATCGGCCGCCCGCTCAGCCCCCAGAGGATGAATGGCGACATTCATAGCGCGTTTCAGGAACGAGAACATTTTCGTCAGCCGGCGGCGCGAAGGGTGCGGCGGCCGGTCAGGATCTTGGCGTCCGGCGCCTTGATATACAAAGGCTTCGCGGGCGCAAACTCCGGCGCAGCCAGATAACCCAGACGGGCCACAAACCCGATTTCCGGGGCCGGATCATCGTTTATGATCTCCGCTGACATGCCGGTCGACCACGCTTCGATCGCCATCAGGGGCGCGGCGTTGCCGACGAGCTTGACGGGGCCAGCGCCCAGAGACCGGATCGCTTCCCGGATCGTCATGGCGCGCGGACCGATGACCGAACGTCCATCGCGGCTGAAGGCCTGCACGTAGACGCTGCCGTGCCGGGCGTCGACCGCGCTGGCGACCACGTCTGCGCCGCCCTCCGAAATCACCGGCGCTGCGAACGCCGCGAGCGTCGAAACGCCAACGACCGGAATCTTGCGGGCGAGTCCGATGGCGCGTGCGGCCGCGATGCCGACCCGTATGCCGGTGAACGAACCCGGCCCAACTGTCACGGCGACGCGATCGAGCGCTGCAAATCCGCCTTCGGTCGATTCCACCACGGATTGAATGATGGGCATCAGGGCTTCAGCGTGCCCGCGCTCCATTTCGCGGGTGACGGACGCCAGAATCTGGAGGTTCGTCATGTCCATGACGCAGACGGAAACAGCCGGCAGGGCCGTGTCGATCGCGAGAATTCTCATTGCGCCTGCATCATCAACGACTGTGCCGACCTCAGATCTGCTCCACCGAACGAATCTCCGGCAGGAAATGACGCATCAGGTTCTGAATGCCGTTCTTGAGCGTCGCGGTCGAAGACGGGCAGCCCGAGCAGGCGCCCTTCATGGACAGGAACACAGTGCCATCCCGATAGCCCTTGAAGGCAATATCGCCGCCATCGCTCGCAACGGCGGGGCGAACGCGGGTTTCGAGCAATTCCTTGATCGTCGCCACCGTCTCGGCGTCCTCGGGTGCGAAAAATTCGTCGCCATCCGCCGAATCCACGGGACCGGCATTCAGCAGCAGCGGGGCGCCGGAACTGAAATGCTCCATGATCGCGCCCAGAATCGCCGGTTTCAGGTGCTGCCATTCGGCGTCGGTCTTGGTCACGGACACGAAGTCCGGCCCAAAAAACACGCCCGACACTCCATTGATGGAGAACAGCGCTCTGGCGAGCGGCGATTGCTCCGCCGCAGCAGGATCGCGGATTTCCAGCGATCCTTCCGGCATCACGGTCTTGCCGGGGATGAATTTCAGGGTCGCGGGATTCGGGGTCGTCTCGGTCTGGATGAACATGGTCGGCTCCAAGCGCCCGGTTCAAGGCCGGGGTCGGTTACGATGCGGGAACGCTAACAGAGATCGGGACCGACAACCAGCCGTTCAACCCCGTCGTCTCAGCGGACGAAGCCCAGAATGTCCTTCACGTCTCGCATGGTCTGAGCGGCCAACACCCGCGCTCGGGCAGCGCCGTCCGCCAGCACGGAATCGATGTAGGCGTCGTCCTTGCTCAGCCGCTTCATCTCCGACCCCACGGGCCCGAGCTTGGCGACAGCGAGGTCGACCAGCGCCGACTTGAAGGCCGAGAAGTTTCCGCCGCCGAACGTACCTAAGACGTCCTGCTTGGTCTGCTGGTTGAGCGCCGCGAAAATACCGACGAGATTTTCGGCTTCCGGCCGCTTCGCCAAACCGGCAACCTCGGAGGGCAACGGCTCCGGATCGGTCTTGGCCTTGCGCACCTTCTGGGCGATAGTGTCGGCATCGTCGGACAGGTTGAGACGCGAATAGTCCGAGGGATCGGATTTCGACATCTTCTTCGATCCGTCGCGCAGGCTCATCACCCGTGTCGCGGGCCCCTGAATCAGCGGTTCCGGCAACGGGAAATACGCTTCCCCATGTCCGCGCGCGGCGATGGACTCGGCAAAATCATTGTTGAACTTCTGGGCGATGTCGCGCGCCAATTCGAGATGCTGCTTCTGATCCTCGCCGACCGGCACATGGGTGGCGCGATAGACATGAATATCGGCCGCCATCAGGGTCGGATAGGCATAGAGCCCGACAGAGGCATTTTCGCGATCCTTGCCAGCTTTTTCCTTGAACTGCGTCATGCGGTTCAGCCAGCCCATGCGGGCAACGCAGTTGAATACCCACGCCAGTTCAGCATGCTCGGCCACCTGGCTCTGGTTGAACACGATATGCTTTTTCGGATCGATGCCGGCCGCGATGAACGCCGCCGTCACTTCGCGAATGCTGGCCTTCAGTTCATCTGGCTTCTGCGGCAGCGTGATCGCATGCAGGTCGACGACACAATAGATGCAGCTATGCGTCTTCTGCAGCTCGACGAACTTGACGATCGCGCCGAGATAATTCCCCAGATGCAGGTTTCCGGTGGGCTGCACGCCGGAAAACACCAGCTCAGGAAAATGGGCCATGATCGAACTTCTCCGCGCCGTTCAGGGCGGGGGTTATGGCAACGGCCTGCTGCAAGCGCAAGCGCCGCATGGGGAAAAACGATTCACAGGATGAATCGGCTGAGGTCGGTGTTGCGCACCAGATCGCCGATATTGCGCTCGATGAAAGCCGCGTCGATCAGCACGCGTTCGCCGCTACGGTCCGGCGCGGTGAAGCTGATTTCGTCCAGAACCCTTTCCATGACGGTCTGCAGCCGTCGCGCGCCGATGTTCTCGACGGACGAATTGACCTGCACCGCAATGCGGGCGAGCGAGTCGATGGCGTCATCCGAGAATTCCAGCTCCAGCCCTTCGGTCTGCATCAGGGCGACGTATTGTTTCACCAGACTGGCCTCGGTGTCGCGCAAAATGTGCTTGAAATCTTCTTCGCCCAGCGACTGAAGCTCAACGCGAATCGGCAAGCGGCCCTGTAATTCCGGTAGCAAATCGGAGGGCTTGGACACATGGAAGGCGCCTGATGCGATGAACAGGATATGGTCGGTCTTCACCTGACCATGCTTCGTCGAAACATTGGTGCCTTCGATCAACGGCAGCAGATCGCGCTGCACCCCCTCGCGCGAAACATCCGCTCCGGCGCGGCCGTCGCGCGCGCAGATTTTGTCGATCTCATCCAGAAAAACGATGCCATTGTTCTCGACTTCCCGGATGGCTTCCTGAACCACCTGATCCTGATCGAGCAGCTTGTCGCTCTCCTCGGCGATTAGCGGTTCGTAAGCTTCCTTGACGGTGCTGCGACGCGGCTTGGTCTTGCCGCCGAACGACTTTCCGAAGATGTCGCCGATCGAAATCGCCCCTACCGATGCGCCCGGCATATTGGGCAATTCGAACATCGGCATGCCGCCGCCGCTCTGGGCGACTTCGACTTCGATTTCCTTGTCGTCAAGCTCGCCAGCACGGAGCTTCTTGCGGAACGAATCGCGCGTTGCGGCCGATGCGCTCGCCCCCACCAGCGCATCCAGCACGCGGTCTTCCGCCGCCAGATGGGCGCGGGCCTGGAGGCCTTTGCGCTTGGCGTCCTTGACGATGGAAATTCCGACTTCCAGCAGATCGCGGATGATCTGCTCCACGTCGCGACCGACATAGCCGACTTCTGTGAACTTGGTCGCCTCGACCTTCAGAAACGGCGCATTCGCCAGACGCGCCAGACGCCGCGAAATTTCGGTCTTGCCGCAGCCGGTCGGGCCGATCATCAGGATATTTTTCGGCAATACCTCTTCGCGCATCACGCCTTCCAGCCGCAGCCGCCGCCAGCGGTTGCGCAGCGCGATCGCGACGGCCCGTTTCGCGGCCTTCTGGCCGACGATGAAGCGGTCGAGCTCCGAAACGATCTCCCGTGGAGACAGGTCGGTCATCTGATCCCTCAGCTGTGACGATCCGTTGCCCTCACGGGCTGTCGATCGATTCGAGTACGAGATTTGAATTCGTGTAGACGCAGATTTGTCCCGCGATGGCCATCGAGCGCCGGACGATCTCCTCCGCGCTCATGTCCATCGGCAGCAGCGCGCGGGCCGCCGCCAGCGCATAATTGCCGCCCGAACCGATCGCCATGGCGCTTCCGTCCGGGGTGGTTTCGGGCTCCAGCACATCGCCCGTGCCAGTCAGCACGAGAGCGGTGCGCGCATCCGCGACCAGCATCATGGCCTCGAGCCGGCGCAGATAGCGATCGGTGCGCCAGTCCTTGGCGAGTTCGACGCAGGCGCGCAGCAATTGGCCCGGAAATTGTTCGAGCTTCGATTCCAGCCGCTCGAACAGCGTGAACGCATCAGCTGTCGCGCCGGCGAAACCGGAGATCACGTCGCCCTTGCCGATGCGGCGGACCTTGCGGGCGTTGCCCTTGATGATCGTCTGACCGAGGCTGACCTGCCCGTCGCCGCCGATGACTGTGCGGCCATGTTTCCTGACCATCAGGATCGTTGTGGCGTGCCATTCGCCCGCGCCCGTGTTCGGCGAATTCATCTGTTGCTCCTGCGCCGGACCTGACGGCCCGCTCCATCTATTGAGCCAAGCTCCGGGCCGCAAGGTGTCCGGACAGGGTAGCAATGCACTGAATGGCTTGGTAGAAGCCAGAAAACCCTCTCCGAGACCGCCAAATGCGTAGCGCCACCATCCAGCGCAAGACTCGCGAAACAGAGATTTCGGCGACCGTGTCGATCGACGGCACGGGCGTCTCTCAAATTTCGACTGGAATCGGCTTTTTCGATCACATGCTGGACCAGCTTGCCCGGCATTCGCTGATCGATATCGAAATAGTCGCCAAAGGCGACCTGCACATCGATTTTCATCATACGGTGGAAGATACGGGAATCACGCTCGGCAAGGCGCTGCGGCAGGCTTTGGGCGATCTCAAGGGCATCACCCGCTACGCTGACGTTCATCTGCCGATGGACGAGACTCTGACACGCGCCGCCATCGACATTTCGGGCCGACCATTTCTGGTGTTCCGCACCGAGTTCAGTCGTGAAAAAATCGGCGGTTTCGACACGCAGCTGGTGCGTGAATTCTTTCAGGCCTTTACGATGAACGCCGGCATCACGCTGCACATCGAGACTCTCTACGGGATCAACGAACATCACATCGCGGAATCGTGTTTCAAAGCGGTCGCGCGCGCACTGAAAGCCGCGACTGCGCTCGATACCCGGCAGGGAGACCGGGTTCCGTCCACAAAGGGCGCCCTCTGAAAGTTTTCTGGACATGTCGGTCTATACAGTTCTGCAACCCGATTTCGAGACCGATCCCGCCCGGACCGCCGAGCGGACCGTGTTCCTTCCCGATGGGTTTTCGTGGCCGGCGTTTCTGCTGGGACCGATCTGGCTCGGCTACCACCGCGCCTGGCGAGCGCTGGCCCTCTGGTTCATCGCAAGTGTGTCTGTGAGCGTCCCGAGCGTATTGGGCTGGGTTCACCCCGATGCCATCGCCCTAGTCGAGCTGGCGATCTCTATCTACCTCGGTATCGAAGGAAATTCGCTGCGCGAGGCGGCCTTGTCGCGGCGCAAGTTCCGAGCGGTCGATGTCATCGCCGGCGATTCGCCAGAACACGCCGAAGAGGTCTTTTTCCGGCGTGGCAAAGCTGTCTCGGCGTCCGGCGTGCTACAGGGCGGCGCCTTGCGCTCATCTTCTGTCCTCGGGCTGTTCCCCGAGCAGGAGGCGAGGCGATGAGCGTCGCCATCGTCAACTATGGATCGGGCAATCTGCACTCAGCCACCAAGGCGTTCGAGCGGGCAGCGCGGTCGTCGGATTACAGCGGCGACATCGTCGTGTCCGCCGATCCGGATTTCGTTCGCACCGCCGAGCGCATCGTGCTGCCGGGGGTGGGGGCGTTCGCCGACTGCCGGCGGGGGCTCGACGCTGTGCCGGGCATGATCGAGGCGCTGACTGACGCGGTGAGGCGGCGCGGCGCTCCGTTTCTGGGGATTTGCGTCGGCATGCAGCTGCTGGCTAGCCGCGGGCTCGAACATGAGATCACAGCGGGACTCGACTGGATCGCCGGCGACGTTGCGCCCATCGAACCTGCCGACACGTCGCTAAAGATTCCTCATATGGGCTGGAACACGCTTGCGCCGCGACAATCACACCCGCTGCTGGCCGGCATTCCGACAGGCGAGCATGGCCTGCACGCCTATTTCGTTCATTCTTTCCACCTCAAGCCGACCCTGGCGGACGAGATCGCCGCCACCACGGATTACGGCGGCGACATCGTCGCCATGGTGTCGAAAGACAATGTCGCCGGCACCCAATTCCATCCGGAAAAGAGCCAGCGGCTTGGTCTGGCGTTGATTGCGAACTTTCTGGGGTGGCGTCCTTGATCCTGTTTCCGGCTATCGACCTCAAAGAGGGCGAATGTGTCCGCCTCGTGCATGGCGACATGGATCGCGCGACCGTGTTCAGCGCCGATCCGCCAGGGCAGGCGAAGGCCTTCGAATCACAGGGGTTCGAATATCTCCATGTCGTCGACCTCGACGGCGCATTCGCCGGCAAGCCGATGAACGCGCGTGCGGTCGAGGCGATTCTGAAGGCAGTGAAGATTCCGGTCCAGCTCGGCGGCGGCATTCGGGACATGCGGACGATCGAAGCATGGCTGTCCAAGGGCATCGCGCGCGCCATCATTGGCACCGCCGCCGTGAAGGATCCCGATCTCGTCAGGGAAGCGGCGCGCCGCCATCCAGGCAAGATCGCCGTCGGCATTGATGCGCGCGCCGGTCAGGTCGCTGTCGAAGGCTGGGCGCGCGTCGCCGAAGTATCCGCCACCGATCTCGGCCGCCGATTCGAAGACGCCGGCGTCTCGGCGATCATCTACACCGACATTGCGCGCGATGGAGACCTGAAGGGTCTGAACATCGAATCAACGCTCGAACTCGCCGCGTCGGTGTCCATTCCGGTCATCGCCTCTGGCGGCCTGGCTTCGCTCGACGATGTGCGGCGGTTGTTGCAGCCCGATTGCTCACGGCTGGCCGGCGCGATCACGGGCCGGGCGCTCTATGATGGCCGGCTCGACCCTGTGCGGGCGCTCGACCTCATCCGCGCGGCGCGGGAGACGAAGAGTGCTTAAGTTCCGGGTCATTCCCTGCCTCGACGTCAAGGATGGCCGCGTCGTCAAGGGCGTTAACTTCGTCGATCTGCGCGACGCCGGCGATCCGGTTGAATCGGCGGTCGCGTATGACGCTGCGGGCGCGGACGAACTCTGCTTTCTCGACATCACCGCCAGTCACGAAAACCGTGGCACGATTCTGGACGTCGTCCAGCGAACTGCCGAGGCCTGTTTCATGCCCCTTACGGTCGGCGGCGGCGTCCGGACGATCGACGACATCCGCAATCTTCTGCTGGCGGGCGCCGACAAGGTGTCGATCATGACGGCGGCCGTCCACAATCGCGGCTTCGTCAAGGATGCGGCGGAAAAGTTTGGCAGTCAGTGCATCGTGGTGGCGATCGACGCAAAACAGACCGCGCCGGGCAAATGGGAGATTTTCACTCACGGGGGCCGCAACCCGACAGGTCTCGACGCGGTCCAGTACGCGCGCGAGGTCGTGGCGCTTGGAGCAGGCGAAATTCTTCTGACGTCCATGGATCGGGATGGAACGAAAAGCGGCTTTGACGTCGCCCTGACGCGGTCGATCGCCGACGCCGTCGCGGTGCCTCTGATCGCCTCTGGCGGCGTGGGCACGCTTGATCATCTGGTCGAAGGGATCCGGGACGGCCACGCGACCGCAGTTCTGGCCGCCTCGATCTTTCATTTCGGCGAATATACAATCCGGGACGCCAAACGGCACATGGCGGCTGCCGGTCTTCCCATGCGGATGGACTGACGCCTCTTCCATCCCAGCGACGGACGCGAACTTGACCCAGTTTTCTGTCGAAGACCTCGCCGACATCATTGCGGCGCGCGCCTCCTCCAGCGCGGAAAAATCCTACACGAAGTCGCTGCTGGAAGCAGGCGTGGGCCGCGCGGCCAAAAAGTTCGGCGAAGAAGCGGTCGAAGCCGTCATCGCCGCCATCCAAAAGGACAAGCCCGCGCTCGTGGCCGAAGCCGCCGACGTCGTCTATCATCTGCTCGTTCTGCTGAGGGCGTCGGAGGTTCCGTTGCAGGATGTGCTTCAGGAACTGCAGCGCCGGACCGCTCAATCGGGTCTGGAAGAGAAACAGTCCCGAACCACCGGTTGACACTTCGGCATTGCGGGGATGATTTTGCGGACAATCCCATGAACGATCAGGTTGTCGAGGCGCTGGATCAGTCGGAACTGTCGCCCTATCGGCGTTTCACGCGCGCAGAATGGGCGAGCCTGCGCGCCGACACGCCCCTGACCCTGACGATCGACGATCTATCCCGCCTGCAGTCGATGAACGACCGGATTTCGGTCGAGGAAGTCGTGGCGATCTATCTGCCGCTTTCGCGGCTGCTGGCGCTTTACGTCGCCGCCACGCAGGGCCTGTTCAAGGCGACACAGCGGTTCCTCGGCGCCGAAGACGGCAAGATGCCCTACATCATAGCGGTCGCGGGTTCCGTCGCGGTCGGAAAGTCGACCACGGCCCGCGTGCTGAAGGCGCTCCTGTCCCGATGGCCGAACACCCCCAAGGTCGAGCTCATCACCACCGACGGATTTCTGCATCCGAACGCGGTGCTCGAACGCGAAAGCCTGATGGACCGCAAGGGCTTTCCGGAAAGCTATGACGGCGCAGCGCTGCTGCGCTTTCTGTCCGATGTGAAAGCCGGCAAACGCAATGTCGCAGCGCCGGTTTATTCCCATCTCAGCTACGACGTCATTCCCGGCGAAAAAATCCTAGTCGATCGCCCGGATATTCTGATCGTCGAAGGCCTGAATGTGCTGATGCCAAACCGGCAGGGGCGAGACATACCGTTCGTGTCGGATTTCTTCGACTTCTCGATCTACCTGCACGCCAACAAGGCTAGCCTCGAAGACTGGTACATCTCACGCTTCAAGAAACTGCGGGAAACGGCGTTCCGGAACGAGCGGTCCTATTTCCGCAAATACGCAGACCTCAGCGACGACGAAACCGTATCAACGGCGCGCGACATCTGGCGGCGGATCAATCTCAAGAATCTTGACGAGAACATCGCCCCGACGCGCGCGCGCGCCAGCCTCGTGCTGACGAAGGGCGGCGACCACAGCATTCAGGCCGTCGCCCTGCGCAAGTTGTAGTCAGCTCAAAGAGCGAGGCCGTTCTCGGAGGCAAGATCCGCCAGGCTCGCCACGGGCCGCGCGCCATAGTGCTGAATGACTTCCGCAGCCGCGATCGCCCCCAGCCGGGCGCAGTCCGACAGACTGGCGCCGCGCGCCAGACCGGACAGGAAGCCCGCCGCGTAGAGATCGCCCGCGCCGGTTGTATCGACCAGACGTTCAATCGGACAAGCCGGAACCGCATGGGTTTCGCCACGGGTTACGACCAGCGAGCCAAGTTCCGAACGGGTCACAGCGGCAAGCACCCCCTCCTGACGAATGGCCGCGACAGCCGAATCGAAATCCGACGTTTCGTAGAGCGAGCGCAATTCGTGCTGGTTAGCAAATACGATATCGACCGTCTTGGATCGCATGAGCTCGAGGAATTCGCCGCGATAGCGATCGACGCAGAATGAATCCGACAGCGTCAAAGCAACCTGCTTGCCGGCCGCATGCGCAATGGCGGCGGCCTTGGTGAAAGCCTTCTTGGCTTCCGGCGGATCCCACAGATAGCCTTCAAGATAGGTGATGTCGGCTGCCTTGACGGCGTCCTCATCGACATCGGCGGGCGTCAGGTTCTGGCACGCGCCCAGATAGGTGTTCATGGTCCTTTCACCGTCGGCCGTCACCAGCACGAGGCAGCGAGCCGTCGACGGCCCATCGCTGGCCTGCGGGGTTTCGAAATGAATCTTCATGGCCCTGATGTCATGCGCAAACGCTGCGCCCGATTCATCAGCCTTCACCTTGCCGATGAACGCGGCCGAAAGTCCGAAGGACGCGATGCCAGCGATCGTGTTCGCCGCCGAACCGCCGGAAATGACCGTGCCGGGTCCCATCGCCTTGTAGAGTTCGTGCGACCGCGCCTCGTCGATCAGCGCCATGGATCCCTTGTTGAGATTCTGGCTCAACAGAAACGCGTCGTCGGTGGTGGCGATGACGTCAACGATGGCGTTGCCGATACCCAGAACGTCGAAACGCTTCGCTGACATGCGGTGACCTCATCAGATGCGGAAAGCGCCGCTCGTGTCGCATCGAGGCGTTTCGACGTCAAGTCGCCGCCTGTCTCATGGCGACTTGCGGCGCGCGCGCAATCTGGTCTCGAGCAGGCCGCTCAACTCGCGGAAATCCTCCGGTTCGAGGTTCGCGACCTCTCTGGCGAGACGGTTGGCGAATTCCGTCGATTCCGGCGACAGGCCGGCGGTTCCGACCACAACGCGCGGGTCCGAGATCTGCGCCAGACGTTCGAGTTCCTCGGCCTCGTCCCAGATTACGTTGAAATAGGCGATGACCCGCTGCACCAGATACCAGGCCGGGACACCGCGCTTCCCGTGTTCAAGCGCGGACAGATAGGCGGCCGATACGCCGAGTTCGCCAGCCATTTCCTTCAGCGTCAGCCGACGTTGCTGGCGCAGTTCGCGCAGCTTTCGGCCAAAAGGCGTCATCGTCCGTCCAGCCCGGCAGGATGCTTGTCGGATCGTCTGATCCGCACATAGAGCGCTCCATATCCGCCTTGCGATGGAGCCGCCTCCTCGAACCCCATGACGATCTTGCGGACGGAGGCTTCGCGAAGCCAGTGGGGCACGATCTGACGCAACACGCCGGTCCGGCGGAAATGATCGTGGCCGTCCCGGTCCTGAAGCGAACCCTTGCCGGTGACGATCAGCACGATGCGGGCTCCAGAAAAATAGGCGCTTTCCAGAAATCCGTGCACCGCATGGTGGGCGCGCTCCTGCGTCATCCCGTGCAGATCGAGGACGGCGTCGACAGAACTGCGCCCACGGGCCAGCCGGCGCTTCAGCTTCGGTTCGATCGGCGCAAGCGGTGGCGCGTGCCGAACCACGGGTTTTGGCTCCGGTGCAGTGACGACAGATTTGGCGATTTTCGGTGAGGAGAGTGGTTTCGGTGGAACCGGCTCGGATGGCGCAACGGCCTCGGCCTCAGGCAGCGGGGCGCGAAATTTTCGAACGTCCCGTGTCGCGAAAAGCCACAGGTCAATCTCGTGCCGGGTGAGCTCGCGGTTTCGATGGGGACGGAGCGACCTCATGAAAACGACCGCTTTGCGGGCAACAACACAAAGGCATCGCAAGGATGACGGATGCGCGCCGCAGCCTCGCCGGCAGCGTCGCCAGATCCGAAGTAGATATCAAACCGCGCCGGTCCGACAATGGCCGTACCGGTATCCTGCCCGATCATCAGCCGGCGGAAACTGGAAGGTTTTTCGTCTCGCCACGGAATTTCTGCGTCAAGCCAGAACGGGAGCCCATACGGCCAGATGGTTCGGTCAACGGCGATCGATCGCAGCTGGGTCAACGAAACGCCCTGACCACCGACAGGACCGTCCGAATCCGGCAATTCATCGTTCCAGTCGTAGAACACGTAGGACTCGTTCCGATGCAGCAGGTTTCTCCCACCTTGGCCGAGGTCCTGTCCATTCTGGCGCACCCAGTGCTTCAGGCTTTGGAGCGACATATCCCGTGGCTGAATTGCCCCTTCGCGGATGAGGATTTGCCCGATCGACGTATAGGGCCGGCCATTGCGACCTGCATAGATCAACCGTTTCGTTGTTCCATCCGCCAACCGAACGCGCCCGGAGCCTTGAACCTGCAATATGAAAACTTCAATCGCGTCGCGCAGCCATATGATCGGCTCCGACTGTCCATCGATCGCCCCGGCGTCGATTTCGGCGCGAGTCGGATATGGCGTCAGCGATCCATCCGGCGACCGCCGAAAACCGGAGATTTCCGTTTGTGGGAAGTCGTTCACCGATACGAGATCCCGGGGCCGGGATCGCACAGGTTCGGTGAACTCCGACTTCCGAACCAGTGAGCCGTCGACGACGGGTTCATAATAGCCCGTCAGAAATCCGGGCGCGTTTTCGTGGACGGGATCGGAAGTCCGGTGTGGCCTCGCGACTGTTTTCCAGAGGCGAAGCGCGTCGTCCGTGCATGAAGGCGGCGAGAGATGGGCGACAGACGTGAACCAGTTCATCAACGCCTTGCCGGGAGCGACCGCTGCCCGCAGAGGCGCATCCTGCCTGATCAAACGCTCGCAAGACACTTGAAAAACTTGCCAGGAAGCAAGCGCATCATCTTCCGCAAATCCCGGCAGATCTTCGAAATCAACAGGCTTTAGGCGAGCCTTGGCAAACTCTCGTGACCGAGGGTCTGTTTGATCGCCCGATTCCGACCCTTCAGGCATCCGAACGCTCGATCCGGCTCAGTGTCCCGAATCCGTCGCCACCAGTTTCCAGTTCGGATCACGCGCGCCGAGATCACGCGCGAAGGTCCAAAGATCGATCATGTCCACGACCTTTTCAGCGTTGCCATCAATGATGGCGCCGTCTTTGTCGCGCGTAGCGCTGATCAGCTTCGACTGGAACTTGACCGAAATATGCGACGAACGGCCGCGCACAGCCGCGTCCTCGATGGTCGCCTTGTCGATCGACACGAAGGTCGTCTCGATCTTTTCTCCCCGCGCTTCCCTGTCCGCGATAGCCTGCGAGAAGCTTTCAAAAACATCCTTCGCCAAGAGGTTGCGCAACGTGTTGCGGTCGCCATTGGCGAAAGCGACGACGATCATCTCGTAGGCGGATTTAGCGCCTTCCAGGAACGGCTTCGGCGCAAACGAATTTTCGGCCGTGGCGATAGCGTCGAGTCCCTTCCAGGCAGGCGAATCTGGCTCAGCGAATCCGGCCCAGCGCTCATCGGGGCGCGCCTCCGGTTCGGTCTGCGTCGCCGGGCGGGGTTCGCCCGCACCCGGAAGGCGGATCACATTGCCTTCCGACTGGGGCTTCGCCTCATCGGGCTTGTTGCGCCGGAAAGTATCCGTTGGCGGCTTTTCATTACCGGTTCGGGTTCCGAGCACGGAGCGGAGCTTCCAGACCACGAATATGGCCAGAATCGCGAAAATGACCGTTGTCGCATCGAACGCTTCGTTCATGTGTCAGGCCTGCCAATCCATCCTGCTACCAAGTCGGCGTTCGCCGGACTGGTATCAATATCGCTTATAGACGATTTGTACGATTTTCACCTGTCCGAAGCTCGTTTCATATAGAAACAGCTCCGGTTCCGGCGTCTTGTTTCGCCTGACCTTCCATGATACCCGCCATGCTCCGGCTGAGGGTTGCAAACGTTTGAGCCGGTCATTTCGGAATCTGGATTGAAAGTAGTGGAGGGCGTTTATGGCTGAGGGTAACGGAGCAACCGCGCAGGTCAACAATCAGCCTCAGCTGAATGTTCTGGTCCAGTTCACCAAGGATCTCTCGTTCGAGAATCCCAACGCTCCCCGGTCGCTCGGCCCGCAAGAGACCAGCCCGAACATTTCGATTCAGGTCAACGTCAACGCGCGTCAACTGGCCGAAACCGACTATGAGGTTTCGCTGGCGCTCGAAGGCGCGGCCGGTGAAGGCGCTGATACGCTGTTCAAGTTCGAGCTGAACTATTGTGGCGTGTTCCGCATTCAGAATGTACCGGTGACCGATATTCCGCCGGTGATCCTGATCGAATGCCCGCGCCTGTTGTTCCCGTTCGCGCGTCAGATCGTGGCCGATTCGGTGCGTAACGGCGGTTTTCCGCCGCTGTTCATCGATCCGATCGACTTTCATGCGCTCTATGTGCAGCGCGCCGCAGCCGCGCAGGGAAACCCAGCGATAGCCTAAGGCTTGTCGGTTT
>CANJEY010000061.1 GCA_947472615.1 Beijerinckiaceae bacterium | reverse complement strand
GAGATCCCAGTTCACCGGCGTGTCGTAACTGCCGAGGCGGTTGCGGGCGACCATTCGTTCGAGCCCTGAACGAAAGCGGGTGTCGATGTACAGATCCAGCATGCGACCTCTCGGTTCGTCCGGGCGCGCAGGCCCGATCAGGATTTCGTGCCGTTCCGGGCGATGAAGAAATCGAGCAGCGCCAGCGCTTCGTCGGCGTTGCCCACCAGCTTCGACATGATCGTGCCCAGAGCGTTGAATTCGGAATGCGTCAGGCGCGCGAACAGCGCGTCGTTGATCGGCGTTTGCACCGGCAGCAGCGATTCGAGCTTTTGCGACGCGGCTTTCGTCACCTGAAGCCGCACGCGTCTGCCGTCCTCGGGATCGGGCGTCTTCGTCACGAGTCCGGAGGCGACCAGACGGTTCACCTCGATCGTCACGAACGCGCCGCTGAGATGAAGATGTTCGGCGACCGCATTGACGCCGACGCCGTCCGCACCCTGCAATCGGATGATTGATATGAGAATGCTGTACTGGCTTCCGGTCAAGCCCAGGATATTGCCGAAGCCGTCGCGGATGTTCAGAATCCGGGCGGAGAACGCCAGCGTCGCATGAATCAGCTTGCGAAAATCGGCGTCGGTGCCGTCGTTCAGAAGCTCCGGCCGGCTGACCGTCAGCGGCCGCGTCTCGTCTGGCGTCTTCGGGGCCTTCATGTCGGGACGAATCCTCAGTTCAAATATCCGTCCCGACTTCATATCTGCGATCATTTGGAACCGGAAGGCGTCAGCTCGTAGGAATCGAGCATCCGGTCCAGCAGGCCTTCCGCGCCCGACCAGTCGTAGGTGCGGAACGAATGGCCACGCGTCACGAAGGTCGCGCCCGAATAGAACATCTCGTACTGGGCGTGACGGGAGCCGAATTCCGAACCGACTGCATCCCACGCCAGCTTGTAGAATTTTACCCGCTCGTGCGAATTCGAGTTTGGGGACTGCTGCGTCTTGTCGATCAACGCCGCCAGTTCAGGATTGGCGAAGTCCGCGGTGGACGAGGGCAGCATGATCATGCCGCCGCCGGCCAGTTCGCGCAGGGTGCCGATGAACTTGCCGTAGAGTGGCTGCGCCAGCGTCAGCGCCGTGTACAGCGTGTGCCGGTCCGGGATGAAATAGCCGTTGATGAAGGCGCCCTTGGCTTCCATGCCAGCCACCAGTCCGTCGATCATGGCGGCCTCGGCGGCGAGCTGGCCGAGCATTTCGCGAACCTGCGGGATCTGCGCGATGCCGTTCATGTCGGCGATACGGCGGCCGATGCCGGCGAGGAACTTGAGCTTCACCGAGAAGCGCACCATCGCCTGATAGTTCTGATAAACGTGCGCCGGCGTGGCGTGAAACTGCTTCTGGCACATCTCGATATTGTCGAGAACGAAGACTCGATCCCACGGCACATGCACGTCGTCGAAATACAGAACCGCATCGTTCTCGTCGAAGCGGCTCGCCAGCGGATAATCGCCGATCGACGTCGCGCCCGCCTCGTAGGAGCGCCGCGAGAGAATCTTCAGGCCTTTGGCGTTCATCGGGATCGAGAACGTCGTCGCATAGCGTTCGTCGCCGGCTTTCAGCGGCTGAATGCAGCTCACCAGCACTTCGTTTGCGAAAATGCCGCCGGTGGCGAGCATCTTCGCGCCCCGAATGGTGATGCCGCGCACATCGCGATCGACGACGCCCGCCGTCAGATAGGGATCGGCCTGTTCGAACGCCGAGCGCGAACGGTCCGCCTGCGGGTTGATGATGACGTAACAAACGTAGACGTTGTTATCGCGCACGTAGCGATAATAGTCCTCCAGCGCGTCGGCGCGCTTGGGGTCATAGGCGCGGAACACCTCGCGGCCCATGTACATGCCGGCGATGCAGGAGGCCACATGCTCCGGGCCGCGGCCGATGTAGCCCGCATGCAATTCGGACCATGCTACGAGCGCTTTCCGGCGCTCGATCAGTTCGGCGTAGCTCGTCGGCAATTGCCATATGCGATTGGCGTAGTCGCCGTCCGACGTCTTGTAGAGCATAAGATCGCGATTGGCCGGATCAGCCTGAAAATCGTACAATTGGCCGATCGTCGCAGCGGAATTGCGAAACGCCGGATGCGTCGTCACATCGTCGACCTGCTTGCCGTCGATGAAAACGGCGCGCCCGTCACGAATGCTGGCGAGATGTTCACTGCCGGTCTTTATCATTGCATCGTCTCCGATCGAATTGTGACGCTTAGTTTGCGGCGATCTCTGCGTAATTACTGCGGAAAAACACGAGTGGATCAAGCGCTGCGTCCGAACGGGCGAAATCCAGAACCTCGACGACGCAGATGACATGATCTCCGCCGTCATGCACCGCATGCTTCCTGCATTGAAACTGAGCCAAAGCGCCATCGAGCAACGGAGCGCCGCCGGCGCCTTCCGTATAGCAAACGCCCTGCCACTTCTCGGCCCCGGTCGATCGGGAAAATTGTCGCGAGATATGCTGCTGATCGCGACTCAAGAGGTTGATGGCCACATGAGTCGCGCCCGTCATCGCTTCGAGACTGGCCAGATACCGGCCAAGGCTGAACAGAACAAGCGGCGGATCGAGCGACACGGAATTGAACGAATTGATGGTAACGCCATAATTGACCCCGTCCACTCTCGCGGTGACGACCGCGACGCCGGTGACGAAATCCGAAAGGGCTGTCCGAAAGGCCTAGCGATCCATCAACCGCGCTCCCGTCCGACTTTGTCGTATAGCTTTATATCAAAGCTATATGATAGTCAATCCAATGAACCAGCCGCGGCACAGCCCCAGCGTTAACATGTTAAGATGCGATGTTATGCCTGTTACCATCCGACCGCAGCGGCCGCGCGGCCGAACGCACAAAGCACACTGGGACATTGCCGGATCGAGTCATAGCTTGTGGCGCATGAGCAACAACAGAAATGAGTCTTCAACCGCCTAGGATGACTCGGCACGATCTGTGCATGGTCAGTCAAGATGCTGATGTTATGAGGAGTTTTCTTTCGATTTCTGGCCTGTTTTGCTCAATCCTTGGGCGCGGAGCGCTCAAAGTTTCGGTGCGGAAGCGAGACGAATTTGCTTGACGGTTCAGGGCGGAGCAGGCGATATTTAGCTTTGTATAAAAGGTAAAACAGGAATTCGTCGGTCAGGCTCAATCTGGCCGGTCAAACACGACGGGGGCTTCAGTGATTCGTCACGGTGAAAAAATTCTGGTTTCGACTTTGGCGATCGGTATGGCCGCGAGTGCGTCCGCCGCTGATTTGCCGTCCCGCAAGGCAGCGCCGGCGGAATACGTGAAGATCTGTTCCGCATATGGCAACGGCTTCTTCTTCATCCCCGGCACCGACACCTGCGTCAGGATCGGCGGCGCTGCGCGCTTCGACTTCCATTACAATCCGGGCCGCTCGATCATCAACGCCGCAACCGGCGCCGTATCGCAGGTCGCAGCGAATCAGGACACGTCCGGCATGGAAGTGCGTGGCATCCTGTCGGTCGATGGTCGCACCGAGACGCCGTACGGCACGGTCCAGACCGTGTTTCGTTGGCGCCTCACGATGACCGATGGCATTCGCGCCACATCCAGTCCTGCCAACTTCCAGACCAGCTATGCGCCGAAAGAGCAGGGCGCCGCCCCCGGCAATACTCTTGAGCGCGCCTACATTCGCTTCGGCGGTCTGTCAGTCGGCGTCATTGACGATGAATTCAGCCCGATGCCGAGCCTGTTCCTGAACGGTAACTTCACCCCGGGCTTCACGAACGGCGTCAAGGCCATCGGCTATACCCAAACCTTTGGCGGCGGTTTCTCGGCCAACCTGCAGATCCAGGCCCGCGGCGACTTCGCTTACGACAGCACGACCTCGACGGCCGTAGCCCCGTCGGCTGTCGCCACCGGCGGTAGAAACACCTACGTGACCCAGCTGGACACCGGCTACAATCTGGTCGGCGTACTGCGTAACGACGCCTCGTGGGGCATGGCCCAGGTTGGCGTCGCCATCGGCAACAACTCCACGTCGACTGCGCCGAACACCACAAACAACTTGCTGCTCGGCCCGCAGACCTACGCCTCGTGGGCGATCTCGCCTGTGGTCAACATCAAGCTGCCGATGATCGCCCCCGGCGACAACATCTGGCTGCAGTTTGCATACGGGCATGGGATGATCGGCGAAGTCACCGGCAACAGCGCCAGCAACCTGACCAGCGACTCGTCGAACAAGCGTGCGCTCGGCGGCGTTCAGCGCGTCGACACGAACCTGGTGCCGACCAACGTGACGGCGGCCGGCGTTCCGGTCAGCTACGGCCTTGAAGACGCTTACATGCTGTTCGCGGGCTATACGCACTTCTGGACTCCCTCGCTGCGTTCGAGCTTTGGTGCCATGTACATGCGCTTCCTGCCCCCGACCGCCAATGCGAACGGCGTCGGCGCCGGACTGAACACCCAGAACGGCAGCGCCACGCTGTGGCAAGTGCAGGGCAACCTGATCTGGTCGCCGACCCGCCAGTTCGACATCGGCGTCGAACTCGCCTACGGCGAAATGAAGTCCCGGATCCAGAACCCGACCGCGGCCTTCGTGGCGGCCGGAAGCCCCGGCCTGAACAACTCCATCCTGATGAGCAAGATGCGTCTCCAAAGGACGTTCTGATCTGGACTGAAATACGAAACGGCGCTGACGAGGTCTCTTCAGCGCCGTTTTCTTTTGGTGAGCGTCTACAGCGCTGATCAAGCTTGCGCCTGGACGCCCTTTTTGGGAGCTCGAAGCCGATGACCGTTCTTTCGCAGACAAAGTGCATCGAAGCGTCTGTGGCTGCTGGAAGGCCCGCGCCGACACGTTCGGTTTTCAGACTCCTGGCGTCCGCCGCCATCGCAGCGTCGATGGCCACTGGCGCTCTGGCGCAGTCCGCTTATGAAAAGCTCGTGGCCGCTTCCAGGGCCGAGATGGACGCCAAGGGCGGCCTGCTCAAATTCGCGCTCGACTGGCCCGAGTCCGACACGAAGGCCGTCATTCCTGGCTTCATGAAGGAATATCCCTTCGTCAAGAAGGTAGACTACATTCGTGAGAACGGCGTCGGCCCGTTCGGCCGCTACCTGCTGTCCATCCAGCAGGGCGACGCGGTGCCGTATGACTTCATGCATGTCGCCGAAGAATACGAAGGTCAGTATCTGTCGACTGGCGCGTTTATCAAGCCGCTGTTCGATTATGCTGAACTCGACAAGTCGATCCCCGCCGACTGGCCCCATATCGACGAAGCCGCCAAGGATCCGCGCGGCTATTATCTGTCGATCAGCGCCGTTGTGCGCGGCATTGCCTGGAACACCCGCATGGTGCCGCCGGCCAATGAGCCGAAGTCATGGGCCGATTGCCTCGATCCCAAGTGGAAGGGCAAGATCGTCGTCGACTCGCGCAACAAGCTGCAGGCCTTCCAGTTCGATCCCGTTGAGCGGCCGCGCCAGCTAGCGTGGATCAAGGGGCTGATCGAGAACAAGGTGACGTTCATCGACGGTCAGGCGTCGGTTCTGCAACGCGTCGCAGCCGGCGAATTCCCGATCGCCTGCGCCGTAAACTTTCAGACCACCCAGCGCATGATCGACGAAGGCACGAAGGTGCTGAAGTTCGGCCTGATGGACCCGGTGCCGCTGGAAGTCGGCTCCCGCGTGTTCGTCGGCAAGTGGTCGAAAGCGCCGGCGACGACACAGCTCTTCACGCTGTGGGTCGCGACCGCCGGCCAGTCCTTGCTCGACAAGACCGCTTATCGCGGGTTCCCGGACGAACCCGGCAACCGGCTGTATGAAGCCGCCCACGGCAAAAGAATCATTTCCTGCCCGCCCGAGTGTCTGGCCCGGCTGGAAGAGTTCGAGAAGGAATGGTCTTCGCTGATCGGCGTCTCGACAGCGAAATAGTCCAACCGGACGAGCCTGCCCTTTCGGTATCTGTAAATGAGACCTGACGCGCGGAGCTTGGCGCGCCGGTCTCCAGACATGAAATGCAAGCCATGACGAGATCCGTTGTTGAAGATCGGCCAATCGCAAGATGGAGGCTGCGCTTCGCAAACTGGAATCCCGCCCAGCTTTCGCTCCCCTTGCTGGGCGTCGGACTTGCCCTGGCGCTGATCATCGTCCCGCTCATCTCGCTCGTCATTTTCAGTCTGCGCACGGGCGCGCCCTGGGCGCCAGGCGTCTTTACGTTCGACAATTACGCAGTCGCTTACGGACAGAGCCAAACCTATCAGATGCTCGGCCGGACTTTCGTGTTCGCGCTCGCCAGTACAGCTATCTCGCTCGTGCTCGCGACCTTGCTGGCGTTCATGACAGAACGCACCGACATCCCGTTTCGGAACGTCGCATGGGCGCTGACGCTCCTGCCTCTCGCGATCCCCGGCCTTTTGTTCGCTGTCTCGTGGACGTTCCTGCTGTCGCCAAAGATCGGCCTCTACAATTTGTGGCTACGTGACTTCTTCGGGCTTTTCGGCATCGAGTTCGATTCCGGCCCAATCGAGGTCTATTCGCTGACCGGCATGATCCTGATCGAAGGTCTGCGAGGCGTCGCCACAAATTTTATCATCATCGTCGGCGCGTTCCGCAATATGGATCCGAGCTTCGAGGATGCCGCCCGCATGTCGGGCGCGTCGAACGCCGCCACGATCCGGCGTATCTTCCTGCCGTTAATGATGCCCGTCCTGCTATCGGCCGGCATCTACAGCTTCATGACGCATCTCGAATCGCTGGAAATCCCGCTCGTGATCGGGTTCCCGTCGAAGGTCTATGTGTTCTCGTCGTATATCTACTTCACCACGCAGCGCATGACGCCGCCGCAGTTCGGCCTGTCGTCAGCCCTTGGTGCGTCGTTTCTGCTGATCAGCATCTTTCTGGTGATTGGCTATCGCAAGTTCACCGGATCATCGAGCCGTTACGCGACCGTCACCGGCAAGGCGTTTCGTCCGAGCGTGCATCACCTCGGACGGTGGCGCTGGCCCTGTTTCGCAATCCTGCTGCTGTATCTGCTTCTCACGGTCGCTGGCCCCAGCTTCATCCTGATCTGGTCGTCGCTGCTGCCGTATTACGCGCCGCCGACGCTTGAAATGCTCGAAGACCTGTCATTCACGCATTATTTCTCAGTGCTGGGCGACCAGAACGTCCGCAAAGCTGTCGTCAACTCGATGCTGGTCGCGGCGATGTCGGCTGCGATCACGATGACTTTGGCTCTGTCGGTCGCGTGGATCGTCGTGCGCAGCCGTCGCAGGCTGGCGGGACTGATCGACGTCCTGATGTTTCTGCCACACGCGCTGCCGGGCGTCATCATCGGCATTGCGCTGATGCTCGTCTTCGTTCAACCGCCGCTCGGTCAACTTGGCCTGTTCGGCAGTTCGACGGTGATCGCGCTCGGCCTGACGGTGAGCTACATCGCCTTCGGCAGCCGCACGATGATTGCTGCGCTGAAACAGATCGGCGGCGAACTTGAAGAGGCCGGCGCGTCCGCCGGCGCAGGCTGGTGGACGATCATGCGGCGCATCGTGCTGCCGCTGCTGCTTTCGTCCTTCGTTGGCGGCTTCATCTGGATTGGCTCGCAGGCGATGCGAAACCTGTCGATCCCGCTCATGCTGTCAACGCGCGAAACGGAGACGATTTCCATCGTCATGTGGCGCAAGTGGAACGACGGCTATCCGGGCCAGACGGCGACGCTGGGCATCCTGCTGATCATCTTCGTCGCCTGCACGGGCGCGCTCGGCCGCTACCTGTCGACCCGGAAGCTGAAGGCCTGATCGCGAGCACTATGCAGGATGATGTCGATGCTTCGATCAATTGAAGCTCTGAGCTCATTCTGAGTGTCTGAGCCGACGCTCGAAATTAAAGCGCGTTCGATGAATGCCGATTCAAGTTTCGAACGGCACGGTCTACGAAAGCCGGGGCAAAAAAAACGCCACGGAGGGAAATCCGCGGTGTCACCACATCATCGTGCGAAGCGTAAGAACGTCAGTCCTTGACCGGCAGCATGGCGACGACTTCCATCTCGACCAGCATGTCCGGCCCCTTCAGGGCTGCGATGACGGACGAACGAGCCGGCAATGGCTTCGGCATCAGCTTGATATATTCCTCGTTGAATGCCTTCCAGTCGTCGGCGCTGCGCAGGAATACAGTCGCCTTCACGACGTGCTCAAGCGACGTGCCGGCGGCTTCCAGCACATTGCCGATATTCTGGATGCAGCGACGCGCCTGATCGTGAATGTCGCCCATGACGCCGGTTTCGCGATTGCGTCCCGCCTGACCGCTGGTGAACACCAGGTTGCCGGCGATCACTGCCTGATTGAACGGTCCGGTCGGCGTCGGGGCCTTGTCGGTATTGACGATTTTTTTCAACGTCAGTCTCCCGCTTCCGCAGTGTCTGCGGGCTTCATGGCGCCCATCTCTTCGACCGTCGTGCGCGCGATGTCGTCGTCGGTCTTGGGCGATCCGCCGCCGACGCCGATCGCGCCGGAAAATTTTCCGTCGATGAAAATCGGATAGCCGCCCAGATTAAGCGTGACGCCCTCCGGAATCACGGCAGTCAGACTCATCGGAAACAGCGGGCGATCTTCCCACTGCTTCATCAAAACCTTCGTGGGCTTCCGGAAAGCTGCGGCGAGCCGCGCCTTCCCGGAAGCCATGTGCGGACCGTGCCATGCATCGGGTTTACCGCGCGCAACCAGCACCGGACGGCCAGCGGCGTCGACGATCGCAACGCTCACCTCGACGCCTTTGGCGGCCCCGACGGCTTTCGCCTTGTCGAGAAACGTCCGGGCTGTTTCGTAATTCACGCGCGGCTCCCTGAATGGCGCGATTAAAGACGAATGTAATCGTCGGCGTTCTGACCCAGCAGCTTGCGCAGAGCCGTTTCACCGAGAACATTGCCCCATTTGATGACGTTGTCCACCGAATGCGGCCAATCGGCTTCCGGATGCGGGAAGTCGGAGGCGTACATCAAGCAGTTGTCGCCAAGCACGTCGTTGACCGCCTTGGTCATCAGCGGGCCTTCGTGCGACTCGATGCAGCACTTGATGCGGCCCTGCTGGGCGTATTCCGACGGCTTGTACTTGAGCTTCGGAACCACGCCCTTCACGAACGTCACCTGGCTGTCGAGGCGCTTCAGCCAGTAGGGAAGCCAGCCGTGGCCGGTTTCCGAATAGCCCACCTTGATGTTGGGATGACGATCGAGGATGCCGCCCGCGATGATGTAGGCGAGCGAACGCTGCGCGCCCCACGGATGAGCTGCGGTGCGGGCCACGGCCGCATTGCCCCAGATGTCCTTGTAGCCGGGGAAGTACGGCGGCTCGTAGAAGAAGCTGTGATGCATGATCGGCAGATGCAGATCGTTCATCACTTCCCAGAGGGGCTCAAGATCCGGATCGTCGATCGGCATGCCTTCCGGCAGCGACGGCCAGACGCAGGAGATCCACGATTCCTTGCCGATGCGCTTCAGTTCCTTCACGCCCCATTCGATGTTTCCACCCGGGAACAGGAACAGGCCCTTGAGGCGGTTCGTGTCCGGCGAGCAGAAGTCCTTCATGTAGGTGTGATAGGCCTCGTACAGCAGCGAGGTCATCGACGGGTCGAGCGCGCTCGAGCCCGGCGCCCAGGTGCCGGGGATCAGCACGTTCACGTCGACGCCTTCCTTGTCCATGTCTTCGAGGCGGCCGATCGGATTGTCGTGCTGGATGTTCTCGTGACAGATCTCGGTCGAGATATTCTCGACGCGGCCTTCCGTGGCGCCCTTGCCGCCGGCTTCGATCTTCTCGACGCCAGCCTTTTGGCCCGCAACGCGGTTATACGGAATCGGCTTGATGCGCAGCGAATGCCACGGGCCCTTCGGGTGGCCGCGGCCGGGGGGCGAGATCATTTCGCGCGAATAGGGCGCGAGTTCGTCCCAGCGGTCTTTCAGCGCCTGGCTGGCGTAGCGATGGAGAACCTCCATCGAGGGTGTGACGTGGGCGTCCACGTCGAGAACGCGGTATCCATTACGCATGCTTGATCTCCCTTAGCGAGTTCAACTTTGGCAGAGCCGTCAAATGATCCAGCATTCATCGCCTTCGAGGCGCAAAGTCGGGATGGTGCGACGCTAGGACGACGAAGAGGATGTGACAAAAAGTTTTTTCAGATAGCCACATAGGCGGCGACTATATGTAGATCGGGATGTCGCGGATGCGGCGGGAACATCGCCGCATCCGGGGTCTTTTCGAGTGCCGCGCTCAGTTCTGCATGAAATCGCGCGGCGGACGGTCGATGCCCAGCCGGCGGCGCTCCATCACAAGTTCGTGGAATTTGGCGCGCGTATCGGCGATGCTTTTGATCGGCGTTTCGAGGAAGCCGTCGTTCTTCCAACCCGGCCAAGATTCGTATTCCTTCGCGTAGAGTTCGGCGCGAATGACGGTCGGGTGGAACGGCTTCGAGCGGGCGCGGCGCAGATCGTTGAGATTGATCGGCCCCTTGATGGTGGCCTCGCCGGGACCGTTGATCTTGTTAAGGACCGATCCGTCAAAGTAGTGGATCGCCGAATCGCCGTGGCTGTCGTGCATGCCGCGCAACGTGCCTTCGAAGATGCCTACGTTCGCCATCGCCAGATAGCACTTGTTCTCGTAGGCGCGCGCAGTGCGCAGCGCCTGCCAGTTGCGCACGTCGCCGTGGCTCATGTTGTTGGGCTCAGACGTGAGATGCAGCAGAATCTCCGCGCCGTTCATCATTGTGCAGCGCGCGTTCTCGGGGAATCCAAGTTCGCCGCAGGTGATCAGGCCGATGTTGCCGATGTCGGTCTTGGCGACCTGAAAGAGCGCCTCGCGGCCGTACTTCGACACGAAGGCGCTGTAGATGTCCGGCGGGGTCGTGTACGGGAAGACCCAGCAATTGTTGTTCATCTTCCAGTGCTTGATCAGGATCTTGCCGTCGGGCCCGATCAGGAACGAGGTGTTGAAGAAGCGCCCCGGAAAATCGGGATGAATCTCGAGCATGTTGGCGGCGATATAAACCTTGCGTTCGATCGCCTTGTTGGCGAGCAGATCGGTGTACGGACCCGGCACAGTCGTGCAGATCTTGATCCATTGATCGACGTCCTTCGACGACCAGTGGCCGTTAATGGCGTATTCGGGAGTGACGATCAGCTTCACTTCCGAATTGCCGAACGACGTGCAGTAGTCGATGAGCTGGCAGATGCGGTCGATGTTGGCGCGAATGTCGAGGTCGCGCTGGACGGGATCGCCGAGCGACACCTGGCGCACGCGCGGCTGAATCGCCGCGACTTCAAAATTGATGATATCCGGCACTCAATTCCTCCTGGGTTGTCGACTTAGTTAAAAGTGACCGCGCCTGCCGTGGCGCAGCGGCGATAATCGGCGACTCCGGTCTGGACGCCCGAGTCGGATCGAACGAGCTTGATCGAACCGAAACTGATCCAACCCGACGGCATCGGCCGGAATTCGGGCGACAGCGCCGTCAGCTTTTCCGCCAGCGCCTTGTCCATCGTGTTTTCATAGACCGGCTTGCCGGCAAAATCGACAGACCAGCGCGAGCGCGCCGCGGCGGTCGAGACGTCCTGACCACAGGCGAGCGTGCGCGCCAGATATTGGGCGAGCGAGCACGTCTGCCCGACTGTGCCGGGCGTCCCGAGCGAGAACAGGATCTGGCCGTTCTTCGTCACGAGGCTCGGGGCCAGCGTATGCGCGGGCCGCTTGCCGGGCGCGATGCAATTCGGGCTCGCGGGATCATTGTTGAATCCGGCGAGGCGGTTGTTCAGAAGAATACCGGTGCCCGGCAACACGACGCCCGAGCCGCAGGGCGCCGAGATGCTCTCGATCAGCGACACCGCAAGCCCATCACGGTCGATGACGCAGATGTTCGTCGTGCAGCGGTCGCGCGCTTCTGCCGGATCGGAGGCTGCAGGCCGCAGCGCGGTGCGCTCGCGTATCGTCCGGTTGAGCAGCGCGCGGAACTTTTCATCCACGACGCCCGGATCGGCGATATGCCCGGCGCAGGCGCGATAGGCGTAGCGGCGCGCGTCGAGGCCGCGCAGGATGAACTGAACCCCATCGGGGTCGAGATCTGCGACACGCGCGTCTTCCAGCGCCAGCAATTGCAGCAGCAGCGTGCCGCCGTAGGAATTCGGCGGCATGGTCCAGACGTCGTGGCCATAGAAGGGGACGCTGACCGGCCGCTGAATCAACGTCGAATGCGCCGCCAGATCGTCCGGCCCGATCAGCCAGCCGATTTTATCTCCCGCCTTGCATAGACGCTTCGCCAGCTCGCCACGATAGAAGGTTTCCGCACCGTCCGCGGCGATCATCGCCAAACAGTCTGCAATCTCTGGCTGGCGAAAGAATGTTCCGGCCGGCAAAGGCGCACCGCCGGGCAAATAAATCGCCGCCGCCGTTTCATCCTTCGCCAGCAGCGCCGCGCGGTTCTTCAGGTTTTGCGAAAAGTAGGCGTTGATCTCAAAGCCATCACGCGCCAGCTTTTCCGCAGGGGCGATGAGCGAGGCCCACATCCGCGTCCCACGCTGCCGCCACGTATCCCACAATCCCGCCACGAGGCCCGGCACAGTTACCGCGTGGGGGCCTTCGCCGGCGACGCGCTCGGGGAATTTGTCGAGCGTCGCGGCGCGCGGCGCGCAGCCCGTGCCGTTCACGCCGGTCGTTTCGCCGGTTTTCGGATCGTGAATCAGCAGGTAGGCGTCGCCCGCCAGCGTCACCGCGTAAGGACACACGACCGTCAGCACGAATGCTCCCGCGATCGCGGCGTCGACTGCGTTGCCGCCGGCGCGCAGCACATCGAGCGCAGCGTCGGTCGCGAACTGGTGACCCGAGGCCACGATTCCATCTCGGCCGTGAATGGTCTGCACGGTGCCAGGACCGGAGTGCACTGCTGTCACGTGAGGCTCAATCCTTTGCGCTTTCACTCGTGACGGCGCGGTCGCGCTGGTAGAATTCCGACTCCGGATCGCTGACGACCATTTCCTTGATGCCTTCCCAAAGGTAATGGCGCATCGAGACGAATTCGGGCGTGGCGCGTGCGTCGTATTCCCAGCGCGGCTGCGGCAGATTCACGTCGATCACTTCGGCGATGCGGCCGGGGCGCGGACGCATCATCACCACCTGATCCGATAGCAGGACGGCCTCATCGACGCTGTGGGTGACGAACACCACGATGCTCTTCAGCGTCTGTCGGATCTTCATTACCTCGATCTGCATGAATTCGCGCGTCTGCGCGTCGAGCGCCGCAAACGGCTCGTCCATCAGCAACAGCGCCGGCTCGGTAATCAGCGCGCGCGCCAGCGCGGCGCGCTGCTGCATGCCGCCGGACAATTCGTGTGGATAGGAGTCGGCGAAACGCCTGATGCCCATCATTGACAGATAGAAATCGGCGCGCTCCGCGCACTGACTGCTGGGCGCGCCCTGCAGTTCGAGCGGGAACGCCACGTTGGCGCGAATCGTGCGCCACGGCATGAGGCGGAACGACTGGAACACCATGCCGGTGTGCGGGCCGCAGCTCGGCGGCTCGCCGTCGACCAGAATCGTGCCGGATTCCGGCGCGATCAACCCGTTCAGCATACGTAGCAACGTCGTCTTGCCGCATCCCGACGGACCGACGAGACTGACGAACGTGTTCGGCGCGATATCGAGTTTAATGTCGCTCAGCGCGTGAACGGGCGGCGATCCGTCGTGTCGACGAAACCATTTCGACACATTGCGGATCGAGATTCCCGGCTGCGCGACAGAAGCCGCGGTTGGCGCTGGCGCGCTCTCAACCAATGCGGACACGCTCAGCGCCCCGTCGCGTCGTAGGTGGGGGCGACGCCGTTCGCGGCGAGGAAGCGATCCGTGTATCCGAGGTCGATCCACTCCTTCGGATCGACCTTGCGGACGTCCTTCCATTCGGTGTCGAGATAGATCGTGTCGGTCGTGTAGCTCAGCGCCGCCATGTTCAGGCCGCCGTTGATCGACCAGTTCGCCTTGTAATTTTCGGCGAGCTGTTCGAGATCGGTGCGCTTCACGTCGGGACGCGCCTGCACCATCGCGTCGACCCAGATCTTCGGGTCTTTGGCAAAATCGCGCGAGGCCGCGATGATCGCGTCCACCACGGCCTGCACTTCCTTGCCACGCGTGCTGGCGGTGGTTTCGGTGACCACGTTGAGCTTGGTGATGAAGGGCGCAGCGTCGTTGAACTTCTGCTGGTCGACGAGCATGTTGACGCCTGACTTGTCGGCAAGGTTCAGCCAGACGCCGATCGAGAATGTCGTCGCATCGATCCGCTTTGCCAGCAGCGACTGCGCGCGCACGGGCGGTTGACCCAACGCCACGTAATTCACTTTATCGGGATTGAGCCCGAGCTTCGCCAGCACCGTACGGCTGAGCAGATAATCGACGCTGCCGACGCGCGCGACGCCGAAGGCCTTGCCTTCGAGTTGCGCAGCAGACGTGATGTCCTTGCTGGTGGCGATGACGAACGGGAGCGCCTTGTCGGGAGACATGACGCCCTTCAACTTCATCTGGTTACGCGCGACGAGTTGCAGCGCGCTGTCGAGCGCGAGATTCGCCATTTCGCCCTGGCCGGACCGCAAGGCCGCGACCGCCGAAGGCGTCTGGGCGACGCGCACCAGCTCCACCTCGACGCCGGCCTTCTTGTAATAGCCGAGTCGCAGGGCGAGATCTGTCACCGAATTCGGAACAAGCGGCGTCTCCGTCTCGGTGATGATGATGCGGAATGGTGCCGCCTCCGCCACGGACGCCGCCAGCGACAGCGCCGCACTGAAAGCAACGAAAAGGCCGCGAAGCTTCTTGCTGTTCTGCATGCCGGTTCTCCCTCTGGAATGCGTCAGTTCGCCGTGCGTTTCCAGAACGCTATCGGACAGGTGCCGACGCCGCGAACCGGTTTGTGCGAAATGAAATCGGGCGGCGTCGCGCCGACGATGCCAAGCAACGCCACGTAATTCAGGAATTCCGCCGTCGAATTGCCTTCCTCGATCAGCTTGGGCACCGGCAGGCTGTTCAGGATTTCGTCGCGGTTGCCCGAGCGCATCTGTTCCAGCAGCCAGCCACCGAACTTGGCGTTGTATTTGCCCGCCTTGGGGCCGCCGACCTCAATGTTCAGGTTCATGGATCCGAGCACCGCCACCCGCTTGTCGCTGGGCCATTCAGCGATCGCGCGTGCAAGAAACTGGCCGAGTCCATACCATTGCGTGTTGCTGGCGATCGGATAGCCGAACGCGTTGGTGAGGATTGGCACGATCGGCAAATCTTCGTTCGGGCGCAGATAGGAAAGCGGCAGCGTGAAGGCGTGATCCATGCGGAAATGCTGGACCTGCGAAAACGGCACGCCCGTTTCGACGCCGCGCCGCAGAATGAAGTCGGCGAACTTGCTGTCGATGCGCGCGTGATACTTCGGCAGCGACATGATCTCGGATTCATACCAGAACGGACCTTCGGCTTCTGTCGCAGTCGACACGGCGAAGGTCGGCATGTTGTCGAAGAAAAAGTTGTCGAGATGATCGTTGGCGATGACGACGATCACGTCGGGGCGCGTTTCCGCCAGCAGATCGCGCACATGCGCGAAGGTCATCTCCAGCGCCTCGATATCCTGCTTGTCCGCTTCGTCGCGGTTCCAGAAGATGCGCGGAGTGTGCGTGGAACCAATGACGCTGACGATCTCTGCCAT
>CANJEY010000060.1 GCA_947472615.1 Beijerinckiaceae bacterium | reverse complement strand
TTATCGGCCTGCCGCGTCTCGAAAAGATCGCGCATGCCTCCGAGACGCTGATCGGCCAGTTGCGCGATGGCGCGCCCGCGACGCCCGGCATGGTGACGCTGATCCTGTCAGCGATCGACCGCATCCAGTTCATTCTGCAGACGCTCGAATCGACCGGTCAGGAGCCGACCGGCGACGATTCCGATATCATCGCGTCCATCGAAGCTGAAGCGGCCGGCGATCAGGCGGCAGTCGCCGCATCTGGTCCGGAACTCGTTTTCGAGCCAGTCGTGGCGAAGCAGCGCGAACCTGCTCTTGCTGCTGCGCCGCCGGCCCCCGCGCCCGCGCCGCCTGTCGCGCCTGTTCCGCCCGTTGCGGTGGTCACTCCTGCCGCCCCGGAGCCCGCCCTGGCGCAGCAGCGTGGCTCATCCAACGGGCACGATTCGCAGCGCGAAGCGTCGACCATCAGGGTCGCGGTCGTCACGCTCGAACGGATCATGACGCTGGTGTCCGAACTGGTGTTGACCCGCAACCAGTTGCTCGAAATCACCCGCAACCGCGCCGACGATATCATCAAGGCGCCGTTGCAGCGTCTGTCGGCGGTGACGACCGATCTGCAAGAAGGCGTGATGCATGCCCGCATGCAGCCGATCGAACGCCTGTTCTCCAACCTGCCGCGGCTGGTGCGCGATCTGTCGACAGAACTCGGCAAGCGCATCGACCTCGTGACGGCGGGCGCCGACACCGAACTCGATCGCCAACTGATCGAACTGATCCGCGATCCGATCACACATCTGATCCGCAATTGCGCCGACCATGGTTTGGAAACGCCGCAGGAGCGCCTGCGCGCCGGCAAGCGCGAGACTGGCACGATCCGCATCGCCGCCGCGCATGAAGCCGGCTACATCACCATCGAGATCAGCGACGATGGGCGCGGACTCGACGTGACGCGCATTCGTCAGAAGGCGCTCAGCCTTAGCATCGCGACCGAAGCCGATCTGACGCGCATGTCGAACGACGAAGTCTGCCGCTTCATCTTCGCGGCAGGCTTTTCCACCGCCGCGAAGGTGACAAGTGTTTCGGGACGCGGCGTCGGCATGGATGTCGTGCGCGAAAACATCGAGTCGATCGGCGGCACTGTATCGCTCGCCACCGTCGAGGGCGGCGGTACGACATTCACGCTGAAAATTCCGCTGACGCTGGCGATCGCGCCCGCGCTGATCGTACGTTCCTCCGGCCATCGCTTCGCGTTGCCGCAACATGCGGTCGTCGAAGCAGTGTCGATCTGGGGCGAGGACGCGAGCCGTCTCGAAAACGTGCAGGGTGCGCTGATGCTGCACATTCGCGACAGCGTCATCCCGGTGATTGACCTGCGCGAATTGCTGCGGCTCGACGGCGAACCCGAAGCGCCCGAAGAAGACCGGCTCGCCGTCATCATGCGGTTCGGGACGAATGCGTTCGGCGTCGTGGTTGATGTCGTGTCTGACGTGCAGGAAATCGTCGTCAAGCCGCTCGGCCGCTCGCTGTCGCATCTGACGGTGTTTTCCGGCAATACGATTCTCGGCGATGGTTCTGTCGTGCTGATCCTTAATCCGAATGGGCTCGCGTCCCACATCGGCCTTGATGTCGCCAACCAGTACAGCGGCGCGTCGGAGCAGATGGACAGGCTGATGCCGCAGAACACGATGCGGCTGATCGTCTTCCGCGCCGGCGACGGCCCGCTGAAGGCGCTGCCGCTGTCTCTGGTTTCGCGTATCGAGACGATCGAGCGCGGCGACATTCGCAACGTCGACGGCATGCAGGTCGCGCATCATCTCGGCCGCCTCATGCCCGTGTTCGACATCGGCGGCATCGGCGACGCCGCGCAGAAACTGCATGTTCTGGTCGCGGGCGTCGGCGGCGAGCCCATGGGCCTGCTGGTGACGGAGATCGTCGATATCGTCGAGGACACGATCGACATCGAGATCGCCGGCAAGACGGACTCGGTCATCGGTTCGGCCACCATCAACGTCGAAGCGACCGAAATTCTCGACCTTCAGCACTTCCTGCGCATCGCGCGCCCGGCCGCGTTCACGCGCCGAACCATGCGCCGTTCGACCGTCATCCTCGTCGACGACAAGGCCTTCTTCCGCGACATGCTTGCGCCCGTGATCGGCGCGGCGGGTTACGACGTTCGCACGGCCGGATCTGCTGAAGAAGTGCTGAGCCTGTTCAAGAAGGGCTTCGTGTTCGACGCACTGATCACCGACATCGACATGCCTGGCATGAACGGTTACGCGCTGGCGCAACGCATTCGCGAAACGCCGGCGCTGCAGGATCTGCCGATCATCGCGATGGATTCGCACGCCGGGCCGAACGTCGTGCGCGCGGCCCGGACCGCCGGCATGATCGGCGCCGTCGGCAAGTTCGATCGCGCGCGCCTGCTGCAATTGCTGACGGAGGCGCTCGATCCCTCCGCCATGGCGGCCGATGGAATCGAGCAATCCATGCTGCTGGGAGCCGCCGCATGAACGCGCTGATTCCCTCCGTCGTGAAACAGGCCGACAATCGCGCTTTCGGGGGCATCTCGGTTGAAGGCAGCGTCTTCACCGTGGTGGCGGCGGGCGAAACGCTCGGCATTCCGATCGCCAGCGTGCGGACGATCTTTCGCGCCACCGGCATCACCCCGATCCCGCTAGCCCCGCAGGAAATTCTCGGCCTCGTCAATCTGCGCGGCAAGATCGTCACCGCCGTCAGCCTGCGCCGCCGTCTCGGCCTGCCGCACGATGAAGCCGCTGCGAGCGTGCTGGCCGTCGGCATCGAGCATCGCGGCGAGGATTTCGCACTCGTCGTCGATGAAGTGCGCGAGGTCGTGCCTTTGCCGGAAGGTCGGCAGATTCCGGTGCCGTCCAACATTCATGCGGCGCGCTCGGGATTCGTGCGCGACGTCTATCAACTGGATTCCAGCATGCTGACGGTGCTGGATCTCGACGCGCTGTTCGATTTCGTTCACGTGCAACAGGTCGCCGCCGAATAGGCCGGCGAGAAGGAGGAGAAGATGAAACAGATACTCGTCGTCGACGACTCGTCGGTCATCCGCAAGGTCGCCAAGCGCATTCTCGAAGACCTGCGCTTTCAGACGTCGGAAGCCGCCGACGGCAAGGAGGCGCTGTCCGCCTGCGCTTTCCTGATGCCGGACGTGGTGCTGCTCGACTGGAACATGCCGGTGATGGACGGCTTTGAATTCCTGCGCGAACTGCGCCGGATGCCGGGCGGCTCGAAGCCGAAGGTCGTGTTCTGCACCACCGAGAACGATGTCGCCCACATCGCGCGCGCCATGCACGCCGGCGCGGATGAATACATCATGAAGCCGTTCGACAAGCAGATCATGCGCTCGAAGCTCGAAGAGATCGGCGTCATCTAAACGCAGCGCGTCGGGCTTTCCGAGCACCTGGAGTTTCATCCTTGTCCATGAAGGCGCTTGGGGTCAAACTTGCCGAGCCTGCGCATGGCGACTTGCCGGAAGGGTTGTCGCTGCGGCGTTTCTCGCCGCTCGCCCCGCGCGGCATCGTCATCGGCGCGTCGACGGGCGGGCCGCAGGCGCTCGCCGCCGTGCTGGAGCGGCTATCGCCGCACGCAGACGCGATCCCGATCTTCATCGTGCTGCACATGCCCAATGACTTCGCTTCCGTGGTGTCGGGCTATCTCGAACGTCTGACGCAGCGCGCGACTTCGATCGCCGAACACGGCGAAGCCGCCAAGCCCGGCCATATCTACATCGCGCCCGGCAATTCGCATCTGCGCCTGTTCGGTCCGCCCTCTGGAGCCATGATGGCGCTGCACGACGGGCCTCCTGAAAATTTCTGCAAGCCGGCTGTGGATGTGCTGTTTCGTTCCGCCGCCAAGGTCTACGGCATGGCGACTCTGGGCGTCGTGCTGAGCGGCATGGGGGCTGATGGGTTGAACGGCGCGCGCGTCATCGCCGAGGCCGGCGGCAGCATCATCGTGCAGGATGCCGCCACCAGCGTGGTCTGGGGCATGCCGGGCGCGGTGGCGCTGGACGGATTGGCGTCCGCGATCCTGCCGGTGACGCAGATCGGCGATGTGGCCGCAGGCCTGCTGCGCGGCATTCGTCCGGGAGTGCGCCCATGAGCGCCTGGTTCGATCGGTTCCGCAAGTTTCTCGAACGCGCATCCGGCGTCGCGCTCGACGCCGACAAGCTCTATTTCGCCGAGAGCCGTCTGCGCTCCATCGCACAGGCGCGCGGCTTTCCGTCCGTCGAAGTGCTGTTCTCCAAGCTCGAGATTTCGCCCGATCCTGTTTTGCAGCGGGAGATCGTCGAGGCGATGCTGACGAATGAAACGCTGTTCTTCCGCGATCGTCAGCCGTTCGAGCAATTCCGCACCGTGATCCTGCCGCGCCTGATGGAGGCGCGCGCCGCCAAGCGGCACATCCGCATCTGGTGCGCGGCCTGCGCGACAGGGCAGGAGCCCTATTCGCTGGCGATGATCCTCGATGAGGAGGCGCGCAAACTCACCGGCTGGCGCGTCGAGATCGTCGGCACAGACCTGTCGACCGCGGCGATCGAATCCGCCCGCGCGGGCGTCTACACGCAATTCGAGGTGCAGCGCGGCCTGCCGATCAATCTGCTGCTGCGCTATTTTCAGCGGCAGGGCGACGCCTGGACGGTGCAGGAGCATCTGCGCGCGCGGGTGCAGTTCCGCACCTTCAACCTGCTGTCGGATTACCGGGCGCTCGGCCAGTTTGATCTGATCATGTGCCGCAACGTTCTGCTCTATTTCGATCTGCCGACGCGCCGCGGCGTGCTGACGCGACTGGCGGGCGCGCTCGAGCCGGACGGTTACATGATGCTCGGCGCGGCCGAATCCGTCGTCGGCGTTGACAATTCGTTCGCGCCCGACGCGCAGCACAAGTCGATCTATACGAAGACCCGCGCGAGCCAGCCTGGCGCTCGTCCGGACCTGCGCGTCGTGGCGACGGTCTGAGGCGCAGCGTCCGGCGCGAACCTGTTGTGCTCATCTCCCAAATAAAAAAGCCCCGGACCAGCCGGGGCTTTTTTCATGTGTCGGGCGGAGATCAGGCCGTGATGCGTTCGTCCGCGTCGGTCGGTTCGCGCAACACGTAACCACGGCCCCACACCGTCTCGATGTAGTTGCGGCCCTGGCTGGCGTTTGCGAGCTTCTTGCGGAGCTTGCAGATGAACACGTCGATGATTTTCAGCTCGGGCTCGTCCATGCCGCCGTAGAGGTGGTTCAGGAACATTTCCTTGGTGAGCGTCGTGCCCTTGCGGAGCGAGAGTAGCTCCAGCATCTGGTATTCCTTGCCGGTGAGATGGACCCGGGCGCCGGACACTTCGACGGTCTTCTGATCGAGATTGACGATCAGATCGCCGGTCGTGATGACCGATTGTGCATGGCCCTTCGAGCGCCGGACAATGGCGTGGATGCGGGCGACCAGTTCGTCCTTGTGGAACGGCTTGGTCAGATAATCGTCGGCCCCGAAGCCGAGACCCTTCACCTTGTCCTCGATGCCCGCAAGGCCCGAGAGGATCAGGATCGGCGTCTTCACCTTGGCGACCCGCAGGGTGCGAAGCACCTCGTAGCCGGACATGTCGGGCAGGTTCAGGTCGAGCAGGATGATGTCGTAATCATACAGCTTGCCGAGATCGATGCCCTCTTCGCCGAGGTCGGTGGTGTAGACGTTGAAGTTCTCCGACTTGAGCATCAACTCGATGCTCTGCGCGGTGGCGCGGTCGTCTTCGATCAATAGTACGCGCATGTCAGGTCCCCACCCTTGCCCCGTGGCTCACGACGCGAAAAACTTTCGCCCGCACCGCGGAAGCGCGGCTCGCTGTCGGGCATTCACCCATCGAATTCCAGCTTCGCAACCTTATGGCCTCAATGGTTAACAAACTATGATTCCTTCTGGCAAGCAGGACGTGTGGTTAACCCAGTGTCAGACTTAAGCGGTTGAAAATATTTCAGGAAAGCCCTGAAAATCTTTTCATCTAAAACTTTAACTACCGCTTCTAACCGACTCTCGAGACTCGCCTTGCGCCCTTCAGATCGCCGGATTGCGAACCGACCATTCCGAGGCTGATTGTTAAGGTAGAGGATTAATCATTGGTTAGCGGAACGGCTCCGGAGCGCATTTTCCGGAAAAGAATCAGTCCGAATTGCGGCGTGCGTTTCCGCACTGCAACAGCCGCGGGCCTCCGGCATTCATCAACGCCATCGAAAGCCTGAACTTGGCCACCAGAACGGCCCGGTTCGTCACATTCAGGTCCGAAGCCGGCCATTAACATCCCCGAAACTCGCGGATGTTACGGCCTTCGGGCGACAAGGAGTCGGAAAAGCTATGCGTATCAGCCACACCAGCGAAATCGAAGGCGGTCAGGTTCTGTATCCGATCGGCCGCATCGAAGCCGTCTCCGGCTGGCATGCCTCGGACGCCCGCCCGACCGGCCGCGACTGGAAGGACGTGGCGCTGGAACGCCTCATCGCCACCGCGAAGGATTATGACGCCGACGCCATCCTGAACGTCGACTATCACGTTGACGGCGTTGAGGCTTTCGATCTCGCCTCAATGCCGCTGGAGCGCGTCTCCGTCACCGGCGTCGCGGTGAAACTGGCGCGCGGCTGAACGTCAGGACATCTCGCTGGCGGCGAGTTGCGCCGCCTGATGTTCGGTGATCAGCGGGTCGATGACCTCGTCGAGCGCTTCACCCGCAATCACCTTGTCGAGCTTGTAGAGCGTCAGATTGATGCGGTGATCGGTGACCCGACCCTGCGGAAAATTGTACGTCCTGATTCGCTCCGATCGGTCGCCTGAGCCGACCTGCGCCTTGCGGTCGGCGGCGCGCTCGGAGTCGAGTTTCTGGCGCTGCGCGTCATAAAGCCGCGATTTCAGCAGCATCATCGCCCGCGCCTTGTTCTTGTGCTGCGAGCGCTCGTCCTGGACGAACACGACCGTGTTCGTCGGCAGATGGGTGATGCGAATCGCCGATTCGGTCTTGTTGACGTGCTGGCCGCCCGCGCCCTGCGCCCGCATCGTGTCGATCTTCAGGTCCGTTTCGTTGATGTCGATGTCGACGTCAGTTGCCTCCGGCAGCACCGCGACGGTGGCGGCCGAGGTATGGATGCGGCCCTGCGTCTCGGTCGCCGGCACGCGCTGGACCCGATGCACGCCCGATTCGAATTTCAGCTTGGCGAACACGCCGCGGCCATTGATCTCGGCGACGACTTCCTTGAAGCCGCCCGCGGTGCCTTCGCTCGCCGAAACCAGGTCCATTTTCCAGCCGTGCAGGTCGGCGTAACGCTGGTACATGCGGAACAGGTCGCCCGCGAACAGCGCCGCCTCGTCGCCGCCGGTGCCGGCGCGGACTTCGAGGATGGCGCCGCCCTCGTCGGCGGCGTCCTTTGGCAAGAGCGCGACCTTGATCTTCTGTTCGAGGTCGCCCATGCGCGCCTGCGCGGCGTCGCGCTCCTCTTCGGCGAACGCGCGCATCTCGGCGTCGGTCGACGGATCTGCCAGCATGGCGTCGACGCCCGCAAGCTCCTCCTGACCGGCGCGCCAGCCCCGAATGGCGGACACGACGTCGTCGAGCTCGGCCAGTTCGCGCGACAGAGCGACAAATTCCGCACCGGTCGCCCCGCCCGACAGGCGGTCGGAAATCTCGTCGTGGCGGCGAATGATGAGGTCGAGCTTGTCGCTGGGGAGCATGGGATCTGCGCGGTCGGAGATGCGGGAAGGCGGCGGGAGCTTGGCCCGCTACAACGGGATGCCCTTGGCTTCCGCATAGGCCGCCAGCTCGTGGCGGATCGAATCCGCGCCGCTGCGCGATTCGAGCAATTCATTGACGAAGACGCTCGTTTCAGCGGCGTTCATGGCGACGAGCGCCGCCTTGACGGGGCCGACCGACGAGGCCGCCATCGACAGGCCGCGATAGCCGATGCCGATCAGCGCCAGCGCCTCGAGCGGCTTGCCGCCGATCTCGCCGCACAGCGTTACCGGCTTGTTCTTGATCGCCGCGCGCCGGACGATCTTGCGCAGCGCGCGCAGCACGGCGGGCGACAGCGGGTCGAAGCGCGCCGAAACGCGCTGGTTATCGCGGTCTGCAGCGAACAGATATTGCACCAGATCGTTGGACCCGACCGACATGAAGTCGACGCGGTCGACGAAGTCGTCGAGCTGCCACAGTACCGACGGCACTTCGACCATGATGCCAAGTTTCACGTCCGTCGGCAGTTCGTAGCCATGCAATTTTTGATGCGCGAGTTCGCGTTCGACGATCTGCTTGGCGGCGTCGAATTCCGACACCTGCGCGATCATCGGAAACATGATGCGCAGTTCGCGCCCGGCCCCGGCCCGCAGCATGGCCCGCAATTGCGACCGCAATAGCCCGGGACGGTCGAGCCCGATGCGGATCGCCCGCCAGCCGAGCGCCGGATTCTCCTCCTCGTAGATCGCCATGTAGGGGAGGATCTTGTCGCCGCCGATGTCCAGCGTGCGGAACGTCACCGGTCGGTCCGGCACGGCGTCCATCACGGCCTTGTACAGCGCGTATTGCGCGTTCATGCGCGGAAACTGCGGCGCAACCATGAACTGCAATTCGGTGCGAAATAGCCCGATGGAGGCCGCGCCGGTTTCGCTGACGTGTTCGAGGTCGATCATCAGGCCGGCGTTCATGTGCAGGTCGATGGCGACGCCGTCGAGCGTCACGGACGGAACGTCGCGCAGCTTGCGATATTGCTCCTGCCGCCGGGCCCGCAGACGGGCCTTTTCGGCGTAGGCCGATTCGACGTCGGGCTGCGGCCGCAATTGCACGGTGCCGGTCGATCCGTCGACGATGATGGCGTCGCCGGTCTCGACCAGATCGGTGACGTTGGGCACCTGGCCGACAGCCGGAATGCCGAGCGCACGAGCGATGATCGCCACATGGCTCGAGGGTCCGCCGTCTTCCAGCACCAGTCCGCGCAGTTTCTTGCGGTCGTATTCGAGCAGCGCCGCCGGCCCCATGTTGCGGGCGACGATGATGGCGTTGTCGGGCAGATCGTCGTGCTCGGCCACGAAGCTCTGGCCGGTGAGCTGATGCAGCAGCCGGTTGGCGAGATCGTCGAGGTCGTGCAGTCGCTCGCGCAGATAGGGATCCGTGCTGCGTTGCAGTTTGGCGCGCGTGTCGTTCTGCACGCGCTCGACGGCCGCTTCAGCGGTGAGGCCGGAGTGGATCGCTTCCGTCAGGCGCCGCAGCCAGCCGCGATCGTTGACGAACATCCGGACGGCTTCCAGCACGTCGCGGTGCTCGCCCGCGCCGGCGTTGTCGCCGATCTCCACAATGCGGTCGATCGAGGCGCGCACCTCCTCAATCGCTTCGTTGAGGCGCTTCTCCTCGCGCGGCAGGTCTTCGGCGACGATGTGCTTGATGACGACGCGCGGCTCGTGCAGCACCACATGGCCGAGGCCGATGCCGTCGGCGATCGCCTTGCCCTCGATGTTGAGCGGGCGACGGATCGAGATGTCGCTGCCGGGCAGGACGATCGACTGCAATTCGCCGGACGCCACCATTTCGGCGAGCAGCATCGCGGTCGTCTGCAGGGCCTCGATCTCTTCTTCCGAATAGGCGCGGCGGGCCCGATTCTGGACGACCAGAACGCCCAGCGTATTGCCGCCGCGCAGCACCGGCACGCCGAGGAAGGAATGGTAGATCTCTTCGCCCGTCTCCGGCTTGTACGAAAACGCCGGATGCGATTGCGCGTCAGACAGCGCCAGCGGTTCCGCCGTTTCGGCGATGAGGCCCACGAGGCCTTCACCGGTGCGCATCGTGGTCAGATGCACCGCCTCGCGGTTCAGGCCTTCGGTGGCGAAGAGTTCGAGCCGCCCGTCCGATCGCAGGACGTAGAGCGAGCAGACTTCCGCCACCATGTTGGAGGCGATATGGACCACGATCTTGTCGAGGCGCGCCTGTGCGCTGATCGGCTCGGCCATAGCCTCGCGAAGCCTGCGCAGAAGCAGACGCGGGCCGCCGTGCGCGGAGCGTATGGGCCGTTCCTGTTCAGCCATCGGGGCCTCGCGGCTCTCCGAGCGGAGCCGATTCGCAATTCGACCGGCTGCGGGCCGATCCTTCGTTCACTGTTCGTATACCGAATAGAGAGTCCAGCCCGCAAGCAAGCGAAGGGGTGAATCGCCAGCCCTCGGCTGGCCGGATGCGACTTTCGCATCGAAAATGCGGAAAACGCGATTCATTCGAGCATGTTGGGCGCCCTGCGGCGGCGATCAACAATTGCATCCGGTTGTGGGATTCGCGGCCGGTGCGCCGGGGGCCTCAGCTCTTGAGCCGGTAGCCGGTCTTGAAAATCCACGCGAGGATCGCCGAACAGATCGCCAGCACGACAAGCGTCATACCGAGACTCAGCCAGACATCGACGTCCGCCACGCCGTAGAAACTCCAGCGAAACCCGCTGACCAGATAGACGACCGGGTTCAACATCGCGACCTTCTGCCAGAACGGCGGCAGCATGTTGATCGAGTAGAAACTGCCGCCCAGAAATGTCAGCGGCGTGACGATCAGCAGCGGCACGAATTGCAGCTTCTCGAAATTGTCGGCCCAGATGCCGATGATGAAGCCGAACAGACTGAACGTCACCGAGGTCAACACCAGAAACAGCAGCATCCAGAGCGGATGATCGATCCGCATCGGCACGAAGAAAGCCGCCGTCAGCATGATGATGAGGCCGAGGATGATCGACTTGCTCGCCGCAGCGCCGACGTAGCTGACGGCGATTTCCAGATACGAAACCGGCGCCGACAGCATTTCGTAGATCGTGCCGGTGAACTTGGGGAAATAGATGCCGAACGAAGCGTTCGACATGCTCTGCGTCAGCAGTGACAGCATCACCAGACCGGGCACGATGAAGGCCCCGTAGCTGACACCGTCCACATCGGCGAAACGCGAGCCGATTGCCGCGCCGAACACGACGAAATAGAGCGAGGTCGAAATGACGGGCGAGACGATGCTCTGCATCATCGTGCGCCACATACGGTTCATTTCGAACAGATAGATGGCCGAGATCGCGTGAATGTTCATGCGCGCGCCTTCACCAGATCGACGAAAATATCCTCGAGCGAACTCTGGCTCGTCTGCAGATCGTGGAACGCGAGGCCCGCCTGCGCGGCGGCGTCGAGAAAGCCCGAGACGCCTGCGCCTTCGTCCTTCGCGTCATACGTGTAGATCAGGGTCAGTCCGTCCGCCGACAGCGTTAGCGGGAACGCCGCCAGCGACGCCGGAATGACGGCGGCCGGCGCATTCAGCGAGAGCGTCAGCTGCTTCTTGCCGAGTTTGCGCATCAGGACGCTTTTTTCTTCGACCAGTATGATTTCGCCGTGGCTGATGACGCCGACGCGGTCGGCCATTTCCTCGGCTTCCTCGATGTAATGCGTGGTCAGGATCACCGTGACGCCGGAAGCCTGCAATTGCCGCACGAGATTCCACATGTCGCGACGCAGTTCCACGTCGACGCCGGCGGTCGGCTCATCGAGGAACAGAATGCGCGGCTCGTGCGACAAAGCCTTGGCGATCAACACGCGCCGCTTCATGCCGCCCGACAGGGTGCGGATGCGGTTGTCCTTCTTGTCCCACAGGCTGAGGTCTTTCAGAACTTTCTCGATATAGGCTGGGTTGGCCGGCTTGCCGAACAGTCCGCGGCTGAAGCACACCGTGTCCCACACGGTCTCGAACATGTCGGTTGCGAGCTCCTGCGGCACGAGGCCGATGACGCTGCGCGCGGCGCGATAGGCGGAAATGATGTCGTGGCCGTTCGCCAGCACGGTTCCGGACGATGGCCGCACGATGCCGCAGACGATGTTGATCAGCGTCGTCTTGCCCGCCCCGTTGGGGCCGAGCAGCGCGAAAATTTCGCCGGCCTCGATGTCGAGACTGATCGATTTCAGCGCGTTGAAGCCGCTGTCGTAAACCTTCGACAGGTTTCGTATCGAAATCACAGAGGGCATGGGCGGTCCGACTGATCGTCCGGCGCGCACCAGCCGGGCAGGGGGCGCACTCATAGCACTCAGGTCGGGGCGCATGAAGCAACCATTCCGGTCGCGCTGTGAAAATTAAAATTTCGCTGACGCAACAATATGTTGCCCGGGAAACATTCTGCGCCTAAGTTGGCGGGGAAGCAGATCGGACCTTGGTCCGTCGCCAACAGATGCGCCTGACAGGGCGCGCACAGGGAGGTTGCCGGGGTCGAACGCGCCATGCGCGGCCGACAGTTTTCAATCCCATTTCGTTCGCCGGCAGCTTGCCAGCGCTCGTCTCCATCTGGAAGCGCGACCAACAAGAATAAAGCGCTTCTGGCCAACCTGCGCCGGGTCCGCCGCAACGGGCCCGGCGCAATTTTTTCAGCGCACCGTGATGCGCCCCTCGACCGCCGCCGTGACGGAGCCGAGCTTGCGCGCATAGACCATCACGTCGTTGGCGATCAGCTTGTCGCCGGTGTCGCCCGTCGCGCTGGGATCGGCGAGGGACGTGTAACCGTCGCCTCCGCGCACCATGAAGTCGTTGGTGGCGACCGAATAGGTCTTCTGCTCGTCGATGGGCTTGCCGCCGATCTCGATCGACACGACGCGCGATCCGGCGGGCGCCTTAAAGTCGGCCACCACCTTCAGCCCAGACACTTGCGGGAAGCGGCCGGCGCGCTGCTCGACCTGCGAGAAGCCATTCTCCAGCGCCGCCCGGATCGCCCTGCCGGTGACGCGCGTCACCACGGATTTGTTGCCGAAGGGCAGTTCCGCCAGAATGTTGCGCCGGGTCAGCTTGTCGCCCGGCTTGTATTCCTTGTTCGCCCTGATGCCGCCGCCGTTGACGATGGCGACTTCGGCCTCATTCTGGATGCGCAGCGCGTCGGCGATGAAATTGCCGATGGCGGCCTCGCCGCCGCGCACAGTGGCGCTGCGGCTGTCGAGCGGCGCGCCGACCGTGGCGACGTCGACGTCGAGCTCCTTCGATAGCTCGGTCTCAAAAACCTTCACCTTCTCCAGCAATTCCGGGTCGGGCTTCACATCCTGTGTGTCGAAAATGCGGTAGTTTGGCTTCCACGCGACAGTGCGGGCCGATCCCTCGCCCTTGATGGTCACAGTCACGTCCACCGCGACGACATAATCGGCGTCCTCGCCCGATTCCGTCAGCGAGGTGCGGCCGTCGTAATCGATGTGCAGGTCGTGGTTGTGGCCGGACAGGATCACGTCGGCGGCACGCGCCGCCATCAGGGCTTGGCCGGTCTGTTTGTCGGCGTGCACAACCGCCAGCGTGATGTCGGCGCCCTGCTGTTTCAATGCCCGGGTCGCGGCCGTCACGGTCGCGACCGTCGCGGCGAACTTCAGTGGACCGGGCGACGACAGGGCGGGGGTGTTCTCCAGCGTCGCGCCGACGATGCCGATCTTGATCCCGTCGCGCTCGATGATCATCGAATCCTTGTGGCCGGGCAGGATCGAGCCGTCGGCGTCGCGCAGATTGGCGGCCAGCACGGGAAACTTCGCCTCGCCCATGCGCTTCAGATAGACTTCGCGGCCAAAATCGAACTCGTGATTGCCGGGCACGAACACGTCCGGCGGCAGGGCGTTGAACAGCGAAATCATGTGTTGGCCCTGATCGAAGCCGGACATGAGGCTGGGGCTCAGCGTATCGCCCGCATGCGCGAACACGACGTTCTGGCTCTTCGCCCGCTCGGCCTTCACCACGGTCGCCAGACGCGGAATTCCGCCTTTCCCCTGATCCTCGTTCATCTTGTAGATGTCGTTGACCAGCACGAAGGTCAGTTTCACCGGATCAGCGGCGCGGGCGGCGGGTGCGGACAGGACGCCAGCGGCGGCGAGCGAAAGGGCGGCGAGCAGGGATCGACGATCGAAAAGGGCGCGCATACGAGGCTCCTGAAGATCGGGCGACCATGCCGCGTCGGCGCGTTCCGCGCAAGAACCGGAACGATTGGGTTGATCCGCCGGGCGCGCCGGGCATAAGTGCGGGCGCGACTTCCGCCCGGACCTGACCTTCGATGATCCTCCCGCCGCCTTCCGCAGACGCCGCCCATCGGCCGGCCGGCCACCCGCCGGCGCGGAACGGCCGAATTGGCGTTCTGCTGATCAATCTAGGGACGCCGGACGCGACGGACTATTGGTCGATGCGGCGCTACCTGAAGGAATTTCTCTCCGATCCGCGCGTCATCGAGACGCCGCGCATCATATGGTGGTTCGTGCTGAACCTCATCATCCTGACGTTCCGGCCGTCCAAGAGCGGACGCAAATACGAGAAGGTCTGGAACCGCGAACGCAACGAAAGCCCGCTCAAGACGATCACGCGCGCGCAGGCAGACAATCTCGCGGCCAGCATCGGCGGCGACTCGATCGTGGTCGACTGGGCCATGCGATATGGCAATCCGTCGATCGCCGAGCGTCTGGCGGCGCTGCAGGCGCGGGGCTGCGACCGCATTCTGGCGGTCCCGCTCTATCCGCAATATTCGGCGGCTTCGAGCGCCACCGCCTGCGACAAGGTGTTCGATGTGCTGCGGACGATGCGCTGGCAGCCCGCCGTGCGCATCGCGCCGCCCTATTACGACGATCCCGCCTATATCGAGGCTCTCGCATCCTCGATGCGCGCCTCGCTGTCGCAGGCGGCGTTCGAGCCGGATGTGATTTTGACGTCCTACCATGGCCTGCCTAAGGTCTATTTCGACAAGGGCGACCCCTATTACTGCCATTGCGCCAAAACGACACGCCTGCTGCGGGATATGCTCGGTCTGCCGGCCGACAAATTGCTGATGACATTTCAGTCGCGGTTCGGGCCGACCAAATGGCTCGAGCCCTACAATGATGCGACGCTGATCGATCTGGCGAAGAAGGGCGTCGGCAAGGTCGCAGTCGTGACGCCCGGCTTCGCCGCCGATTGTCTCGAAACGATTGAGGAAATCGGCATGGAAAACCGCGAGATCTTCCTCACCAACGGCGGCGTGGCGTTTCACCGCATCGAATGTCTGAACGACAGCCCGGCCGGAATGGCGGTGATCGAGGCCATCGTGCGGCGCGAACTGGCCGGTTGGGCTGCGATCTGACGGCTCAAAATCGCGCCGATGCATCAAAGCCCAGCGATCAGGCTTGGACTTTCTTAACCAACCCGCATGGCAAACGGCGGCGGAACAATTTGATTCACCGGAGACTAAGATTGCAGACCTAGGGTTCCTGCTGAATTTTCAGGCAGGATTTTCCGGTGATTTTACCTACGTTCGTTGCGCGGCTCCTGATCAATTGTCGCCGCGTTCTCAATGGCGACATGCGGCCCCTCGGCGGCCCGTCGATCGAAAAGGCGCTCGCGGGGCGCGTGCGCGCCGAGCAGATCGACGCCATCGTCCACGCAACGCCGCAGATGATGATCGGCAACGTGCTGACGGCTGCCGTACTCGTCGCGGTTCTGTACAACACGGATGAATTCTGGTCGGGGCTCGCCTAGGGCTGTTGCGTCGTGGCGATCGCGGGCTTCGGATACTGGCGCTGGCTCGATCGCCAGCAACGACCGAGGCGCACCAGCGTATCCGAACGCGCGATCCGCATCGTCACCGGAAACGCAGCGATTCTCGCCGGCGTCTGGGCCATCGCGCCGATTCTGTTCATCGCAAATACGGCTTCGACCCGTCTCGTGGTGGCATGTCTGGTGGCGGGCATGATGTCGGGCGGGTTCGCGCTCGCCACCGTTCCGTCCGCCATGATCGTGTTCGAGGCGATCTTCGTTCTCGGTTCGATGATCGGACTGGCGCGTCACGGCAAGATGATCGACCTCGAAGTCGGCATCCTGCTGTGCGTCTACAGCTATGTCCTTGTCCGCACCGCAGTGACGCACGCCATTAGGTTCGTCGAGGACGTCGTGCGTCGCATCGAGGGC
>CANJEY010000059.1 GCA_947472615.1 Beijerinckiaceae bacterium | reverse complement strand
GCCACGACCGGTTCGAGCACGTCCTTCCAGCCGTCCGCCGAATGGACGTTGCCGGGGCGCAGCGCAGAACGCTCCAGATCGCCGAACTGGTTGAACACGAACAGCGGATGATAGCAGGTGCAGGCGAAGTGGCCGTTGTAGGCGGTGCCCTCCTGGTCGCCGTAGGTCGGGCTGACGCTGCTGTCCATGTCGAGCACGATGCCGCGCGGCGGACGGCGGGCATGTACCCGGTCGATCCATCGCCCGGATAGATCGGCGAGCGCGACGAGGTTCGCGTCCCTCGCCAGGAACTGGGTCTCAAAGCGCCCCATCTGGCTGGTGGAAGCGGCCTGCTTCGCCACGGCGCGACCGCCGACGATCCAACGCATCGCCGGATCGCGACCGAGCCGGTCCGCGTCGTTGACATCCTCGTATCCGGCAAGGCGACCGAACACCGATTGCCGCAGCATCCCGACCAGGCCGTGGCGGCCGTTCTTGCCAGTGCGCGTGTCGGCGAGCACGTCACCGGCCATCGCGCTGAGACCGAGGGCCTCGTCGAGTTCACGGTAGGCGAGCAATCCGGCATCGGAGGTGACGCTGGAACCGTGGAACTCCAGCTTGAGACGGCGGTCGAAATTGAGCCGAGGAGCGTCCGATTCCGATTCACCCGCTGGGTGCGCCAAGATTGCCCTCGATCCAATGAGATAAGCTACTGAATCTTATATCTGAATCGGCCAGAGCGCGGTGCAATTTTAGTGGTTCATCCGGGGAATGCGGGCTAATATCCGTTTCTCACCGAACCGGTATCGCAAGCGCACACCAATCCCGCGCCACAGGCCCCCCCCCCCCCGAATGTACCAGAGCATCCGCGATATCCGCGTCTTCGTCGCCGCCTACGAGGAACGGTCCTTCACCGCAGCAGCCGTGCGTGAAAACGCCACCCAGTCCGGCGTTTCCCAGCATGTCCGCAAGCTCGAGGAGCGTTTCGGCGTCCGACTGTTCTCGCGGACCAGCGGCAGCGTCGTGCCAACGGCGGCGGGCGACGTCTATTACCGTAACTGCATCGAAGTCTTGCGCGCCTACAACGCCTCGAATGAGGCCATGCACCCTTTCAAAGACGCAGCCGACGGCGGGGTCTTCATCGGCCTGATGCCGACCATGACGCGCTGCGTGCTCGCACCTGCACTCGAACGGTTTATTGCACTGCACCCAAACGTCTCGATCCAGGTTGTCGAAGCATATAGCGGCGTGCTAACCGAGCAGGTGCGTGCAGGAGTTCTCGCCTTTGCCGTCGTTCCCGCCTTTGCCGGCGGTTCAGGACTTCGACAGCGTCTGTTTGCCCGCACCCGCGAGGTGCTGGTCTCGCGGGCGACCGGCAGCCGCACTCATCTGGCACCGGTGCGCCTCGCCGATCTGCCGCCGATGAAACTGGTTTTGCCGAAGCCTCAGAACTCGCGTCGCAAGACGGTCGAGGCCTACATCACCTCGAAGGGCGCCCAGGTCGAGCGGATGCTCGAACTTGACGCCATGATGGGCACGCTCGATTTCGTCGCGACGACGGATTGGGTCACGGTGTTGCCGGGCCTGATGATGGCCTCGGACGTCGATCCGCGCCGCTTCACGGTCAACCCGCTGGATGAGCCGCCCCTCTGGCTTGATCTCGTGCAGATCGAATCTGCGCACCATGCGATGACGCCGATGGCGCAGGCATTCTCGGAAATACTCACGGAGGAGACGAAGCGGCTGAACCAGCCGTGGAGCGAACAGCAGGTCGCGGACGACGAGGTGCACACCACAGCCGTCCTGCCGGCAAACGTCAAGTCTTATGGCCAACGCCGTCGATCACGCCCTTAACGCTGACCGCCTCGACGTCGTCCAGCATCTTCGTGCCGTGCGGCACGTTTGGCAGGAAATGGGCGGCCTGCCCGGGACCGATGACGGTTTCGGACCCCTCGGTGAAGACCTTCATCCGGCCCTTGAGCACGAAGACGATCTGCTCGTGCGGATGGGCGTGGACTTCGGCACCCTGCCCTGCCTTGAAACTGAGGATGCCGAATTCGACCTGGCTGCCGGTGATCAGGCGGCCCAGGGCAGTCGAATGCTTCGGCGTCACCAGTTCCTGGGGCACATCCTGCAGCGTGTAGAAGGGCATCGTCTGTCTCCCTGCGGCATCGCGCCGATCGTGGCGCTGATCGTGAAGTTTATACCGCGGGCCGGCACTCCGCGCTATGCGCGGCCCCATTATCCTTGATAATTCGGCGTAGTAGATCGTTTGATTGGGTCGACGAATCGCTTCTTGCCATAAACTCGACCGGATCGGACGGTCATCGTCTGCGGAGGACGAGTTGAATTCTCTCGAAGGGAAAGTCGCGATCATCACAGGCGGCACGCAGGGCCTCGGCGGCGCGTACACGTCCCTGTTCGTGAAATTCGGCGCAAGGGTCGTCGTCGCTGACATGCGCGACGAAGAAGGCCCCGCCAATGTCGACGAGATCAACCGGCAGGCCGGCGACAGGCGTGCCGTCTATTGCCATCTCGACGTCACGAAAGCCGCCGAGTGGCAGCATGTCGTCGAAGTTGCCGAGACCGAGTTCGGGAAGCTGACGACGCTCGTCAACAACGCCGGCGTTCCAGGTCGCGACGGGATCGAAGGGACGACGGAAGCAAGCTGGGCCGGCACGATCAATGTCGACCTCAAGGGAACCTGGCTCGGCATGAAGTACTGCATCCCGGCAATGCGCCGGGCGGGCGGCGGATCGATCGTCAACACCTCGTCGACGTCGGGGCTCGTGGGAACAGGGCGCGGCGCGCCTTATTGCAGCGCCAAGGGCGGAATCCATGCGCTGACGAAGACCGCCGCAGCACAGTATGGCGGCGAGAAGATCCGCGTGAACTCGATCCATCCGGGGCTCGTCGACACGCCGCGGAACAAGAACATTTCCGACGAATGGCGCCAGGAGATGCTGCGTGGAACGCCGCTGGGCCGTATGGCAAAGCCCGAGGAAATCGCCAACGCCGTGGCTTTCCTCGCCTCCGACGCCGCGTCGTTCATGACCGGGTCGGCCCTGATCGTCGACGGCGGAATGACCGCCATCTGACGGGGTCAGCGTGTCGTGAGGCCGCCGTCGACCAGCACGTTCGAGCCGGTCATGAAGGCGGCCATGTCTGTCGTGCAGAAGAACACCACGCGCGCGACCTCGTCGGCCTCCGCCGCCCGTCCCATCGGGAACGTCGCGCGCAGCGCCTTCTCCATCGCCGCCACCGTATTTCCGTCGGTCTCCTTGGAGCGTGCCGCCGCCCGCATTTCCGCCACGCCTGGCGTCTCGGCCATCGATGGCGTGACGCACAAGACGCGGATGCCGTGCTGCACGAGTTCCATCGAAGACGACCGCGTGAGCCCCAATACGCCGGCTTTGGTCGCGCTGTAGGCGCCCAGGCTCACGCGTCCGCGCACGCCCGCGACGGACGCGATGTTGACGATCACGCGGCCGGGCCGGCCCGGTGCGGCGATCATGCGCCGGGCCGCCGCACGGCTGCCGAAGAACACGCCGCGCAGGTTGACCTCGTACATCGCCGTCCAGTCGTCGTCGGTCGTCTCGACCAGCGGTTCGCCGCGGAAAACGCCGGCATTGTTGATCCAGATGTCGAGAGCCCCCAGATCGCGCACCGCACGGTCGGCCAGCGCTTCGACCGAGCCGACCTCGCGCACGTCGAGATCGGCCCCGATCACCTTGGCACCATACTGCTTGGCGAGTCTTGCGGCGGACTCGTTCGCCCCCTCGACGTTGCGATCGCCGATCAGCACCGACGCCCCCGCCTCCGCAAGCCGGGCGGCGGTGCAGTAGCCGATACCGCGCGCCGCGCCGGTAACGACCGCGGTGCGGCCTTTCAGCGAAACGAGGTCCGAAAGCGTGGGCAATGTCGTCATGTAAATTCCCTTACTTCTTTGCGAACAGCTTCTCCATAGACGCGTAGGCGCGCTTTGCAACCACCTTCGCGTCGAAGGTCCGGTACGTGGCGTTGAAGACCTCGATCGCGAAATGGCCGCGATAGCCGGTCGCCAGGATCCGGTCGACAAACTCGCGGACGGGCTGCACCCCTTCGCCGGGGAAAAGACGGTAGTTGCGCAGCTGCTCGCGGATCGGAAGGCGCGATTGGGCGAAATCGTTGATCTCGGCGAGGAATATCTTGTCGCCCGGGATGTCGGAAATCCCGTCCAGCGGATGGCCGGGTAGGAAGATGTGCGCGGTATCCAGCACCATGCCGACATGGCTGTGGTCGACTTCCTTGATCAGCCTCCAGCCGAGACGGTAGTCGTTGATCCATTCGCTGAAGCACATCGGCTCGTATCCGATGCGGACTCCCTCGGACTTGGCGAGATCGCCGAGTGCGCGGATCGAGGCGACGGCCCCCTTCCAGTCGTTCCTGTCGACTGGCGACATCGTAGAGCCAAGGACGAGCATGTCGCCGCCGACGAGCTTGATCTGGCCGATCTGCTGGCGCGCGATGTCGAGCTTGCGGCGCTGGACATCGGCGGGCATGCCCTCGTAGTCGCGCAGCAGCTGGTAGGCGGACAGCTTCAGCCCGCTGTTGCGGAACGACATGATCGATCCGTCCGGGTCGTCGAACAGCGGGAACAGGTCGCTGTGCCACAGCGTGGCGGCGGGGAAGCCCGCTTCCTTCATCGCGGCGACCCGATCGGGAAAGGTCCCGACGAGCGTGCCCGAATTGATGGACCAGAGATGATCGGTCATTGCGTCTCCTTGTCGAATGTTCCCGGTCAGGCGGCGGTGAATCCGCCGTCGACCACCAGCCCGGTGCCCGTGACGAAGGTCGCGAGATCCGAGGCGAGAAATACGTAGGCGTTGGCGATCTCGTCCGCACGGCCTACGCGCTTCATCGGCGTCATGTCGAGGAATGTCTGGAGCACGCCCTCGTCAAGCCCGACAAGCAGCGAGGGATCGACAGGCCCGGGCAGCACGGCGTTGATGCGGATGTTCTCGCCGGCGTACTCGATCGCGGCGGTGCGGGTGAGCATCAGCACGCCGGCCATGGCGCTGTGATAAGCCGCCGAATGGCCCGTTCCCACGATCGCAGCCGTCGACGACGTGTTGACCACCGCCCCGCCGCCCGCAGCACGGATCGCCGGGATGCAGGCCTTCATGCCGAGCCATGCCCCTCGCAGGTCGGCGTCGATCGTGCCGTCCCATTCGGCTTCGCTAGTCTGCTCGATGCCCGGCCGCCCGGCATCGGGCACGGTGTTGACGAGCGTCGTCAGGCCGCCGAACGCCGAACGGGCAAGCGCAACCGCGCCGTCCCAGTCGGCCGGATCGCGGGGATCCAGTCTGGCGATGCGCAGACGGTCCGATTCCGAAACGCCGAAAATGCCGCCGGCGACGACGCTGGCGCCGTGCTCGAGGAAACGCCTCACGATCGCGGCCCCGAGCGCCGCGCCGGCTCCGGCGACGATCGCCGTCTTGCCCTTCAGGATTCCCATCGTCGCGTTTCCGTCGTCTTCGTTTCTGATTGGCCCCGTTCGGGGACGTCAACATGGAGCGTAGGGGTCCGATGCGGTCAATTCTGCCGTGCCGTCAGGCCGGCAAGGAACTCCCCCACAATGGTATCGAAGGCCGCCGCGTTTTCCACATTCGCGATGTGGCTCGCGTCGGGCACAAGCGCGAAGCGGGCATCCGGTACGGCGGACGCCATGTCCCGCATGGCTTCGGGTGGTGCTGCGAGGTCGTTGGCTCCGGCGGCGAACATGCTGGGTACCGCGATGCGGCCGAGATGGCGCCGGTAGTCGAGCGCCATCAAGGCGGCAGCGCAGCCGCGATAGCCGTCGACGGGCATGGTGCGGATCGCTTCTGCGAATCGCGCGACGATTGCCGGCTGCGAGGCGCGGAAGCCGGCGCCGAACCAGCGCTCGATCGTGCCAGGCACGATCGCCGCCATACCGCCCGATTCGATGGCCGCCAGCCGATCCTGCCAGCCCTTCACGTAAGGCGGCGGCGCGTCCGCACGCGCATCGCAGCAGATCAGCGCATCGACGCGCTGCGGATGGTCCAGCGCCACGCCGAGCCCGGTCATGCCGCCCAGCGAAAGCCCCATGAAGACGGCCTTTCCGACGTCATGGGCGTCCATCACGGTGATCGCGTCGGCGACCAGGTCGTCGAAGCCGTAGGGGGGCAGCGGCACGCCGCTTGCCCCGTGGCCGCGCGTGTCGTAGCGCAGCACGTTGTGCGTCCGGGTCAGTGCCGAAATCTGCGGATCCCACATGCGGTGGTCAGCCGCCAGACTGTTCGACAACACGATCCAGCCTGCTCCGGGTCTTGTGGCGCGGTCGACCCGCGCGAAGAGCGCGAAGCCGCCTCTCGCCACTTCGGTCATGCGACACGGGTCTTGCGTTCGGCAGCGTTGACCTTCGGCAGGACCTTCTCGGCAAGCAGGATCATCGACTGCCTGCCCAGATCCCGGCTGACCCAGTCCTTGCCGGCATAGAGCAGTGTGCCGAAATCCCCGACTTCCTCGCGGAACGCCAGCAGCTCCTCGGCCACCTTCGACGGCGAGCCGTGGATGATCAGCTTCTCGCACACCATGTCGGTCGTCACCGCGTCGTCGGGCATGTCGCGGCTCGACTTGAAGAGTTCGGCGCGGCCGTTCTTTTTCAGCTTGGTGACGAGCTGGTTGTAATAGTGGCGATACGGGCTGTTCGGCCCGGTCGCATACTCGCGCGCCGTCCTGTCGTCCTCGGCGACAAACACGCTCTTGGCCACGCGCCAGTTCGCGGGATCGGCGCGGCGCCCGGCGCGCGTGCAGCCCTCGAGATAGCTCGGCCAATGGGTCTTGACCCAGTTCGGCATCAGGAAGTTCGCGGAAATTGGCTCCCAGCCGCGCGCGGCGGCTTCGGTCACTCCCTTGGAGAAGGGTGCTACGGCCGTCACGACGATTTCGGGATGCGGCCGCTGCAGCGGCCGGGGAATGTAGCCCTGACCGATTTCTTCCATCAGCGTGCGTGCGGTCGATATGTTCCAGTACTTCCCATTGAGGTCGTAGGGTGCCGCCTGCGACCAGAGTGCCAGGACGTGATTGATGCACTCGAGGAACATCTCGTTGCGATTGTTGGAGAGATTCCCGAAGGCTTCGGCATCCGAAAGGAGTCCGCCCGGGCTGATTCCGAAGATGAAGCGCCCGTCGAGCAGATGATCCAGCATCGCGATCTGCGAGGCAACAGCCACCGGATGGCTGTTGGGCAGATTCACGGTGCCCGTTCCAAGCCTGATGTTCTTCGTCGCGGAGGCAAGGCTTGCCAGGAACATCGTGCAAGACGTGATGTTCTCCGACAGGTCGGTCGCATGCTCGCCTGCATAGGCTTCGACGAATCCCAGCTCGTCGGCAAGCAGGAAAGCCTCGCGGTCCTCCCGTAGGGTCTGCCGCCAATCCTTGTCGATCGGATGGATCGGCATCGTGAAGAAGCCGAGCTTCATTTGTGCGCCCCGCAGTTATTACTGCCTCTATCAATGGCAGCGTTCGGCACACAGTTGAAATCAGCAGTTCTGAAGGCGCGCATCAAGATTTTTACTGGACATGAAGTCCCTTCGGCTTTGGAAGTGCGGCAAGCTGGGTGTATGTTCGCTTCAATGGTCGCCCTACTTCGAGTATCGGCGAACGAACAAGTGAGGGAGAGAATGTCGAACAAACCGAGCGCCGGTGGATCCAGTCAGATGACCCGCCGCCCGCCGCGCGGCGTCAAGGCCGGCAAGGGCAAGTATCTCTTCAAGATGGTCGGGCTCAACAGCGTCGAAGCCGGACCTGACTACTCGACCGCATATGGCTCGGTCGTGGAGGGCGAGCGGTTCATGATGGGCCTGCTGCGGATGCCGAAGGGTACCGGTGCTGCAGCGCACAATCACCCCAATGAACAATGGGTCTACATCATCGAAGGCACGCTTGCTTTCGAAGTCGACGGGAAGAAAGGTGTCGCTACGCCCGGCTCGCTGCTCTATTTTCCGCCCAACGCGGTGCATGCGACGCAGGCTTCTGCAGATCGCGACGTTGTGTTCCTGACCGGGAAGGACCTCAGCCACGGCCTGTGGGGCAACCGGATCGGCAAGAAGCCGGCGGCACCCGCCCCGAAGGCCAAAAAGCGCGTTCGCGCACGCTGACATCCATGCGATTGAAGGACAAGGTTGCGATCGTCACCGGCGCTGCGCACGGCATCGGCGCTGCGGTCGTACGCGCCTTCGCGCGCGAAGGCGCCAAAGCCATCGTCGGCGACATTCTCGACGATGAAGGCAGGAAGCTCGTCGACGACGTCAACCGCACGGCCGGCGCCATCGTCGCCATCTACATGAATTTCGACGTGACCAAGGCGACGCATTGGGACGATGCGGTCGCACTAGCGGAGTCCACGTTCGGCAAGCTCGACCTGCTGGTCAACAACGCCGGCGTCCCCGGCCGCCCGGGCGTGGAGGATACGACCGAGGAGAGCTGGAACCGCACGATGGACGTCGACCTCAAGGGAACCTGGCTCGGCATGAAGGCCTGCATTCCGGCGTTCCGGCGCGCGGGCGGCGGTGCGGTCGTCAACACCTGCTCCAACTATGCGCTCGTCGCGTCGGGCCATGCCACGGCCTATCACAGCGCGAAAGGCGGCGTGCTTAGCCTGACGCGTGCCGCAGCGGTCGAGTATGCGCGCCAGAAGATCCGCGTCAACGCAGTGCTTCCGGGTGTCGTCGCGACACCGCGCAACGCATCCCTTCCGGCCGACTGGGCCAAGACGCTGATCGACCAGACGCCGCTGGGCCGCATCGCCCTGCCCGACGAGATCGCGCCGGCTTACGTGTTTCTCGCTTCCGACGAGGCCTCTTTCGTCACTGGCGCTTCGCTGGTCGTCGACGGCGGCTACACATCCATCTGAACGGCGGACAAAATGGAAAAGACCGAAGTTCGCGACGGCATGCACGTCACGTGGGACACGCCGATCACGATGGATGACGGCCTGGTCGTGCGGGCCGACATCTTCCGGCCGCTCGCCCCGGGCCGCTATCCGGCCATCCTGACCTACGGACCCTACGCCAAGGGCCTAGCCTTCCAGGACGGCTACCCCAGTGCCTGGAAGCTTCTTTCCGACCAGCATCCCGATGCACTCGTGGGATCGAGCAATCTCTACCAGAGCTGGGAACTCGTCGATCCCGAGAAGTGGGTCCCGGATGGCTATGTCTGCGTGCGTGTCGACTCGCGCGGTGCGGGCCGCTCGCAAGGCTTCCTCGATCCGTGGTGCCCGCGCGAGACTCGCGATTTCTACGAGTGCATCGAATGGTGCGCGCGTCAGGACTGGTCGAACGGCAAGGTCGGACTCAACGGCATATCCTACTACGCGATCAACGCCTGGCAGGTCGCTTCGCTGCAGCCGCCGCACCTCACGGCCATGTGCGTGTGGGAGGGCGCCGCGGATTTCTACCGCGACATGACCTATCACGGCGGCATCCTGTCGACCTTCTTCGCCAACTGGTTCGACATGCAGGTGAAGACGGTCCAGCACGGCGTGGGTGAGCGTGGCAAGCGCAGCCGCGCCACCGGCGAACTCGCCTGCGGGCACGAAGTGCTGTCGGACGCCGAACTGGAAGCTAACCGCGCCGATTTCGGCGCCGACATCTTCGCCCATCCGTTCGACGACCAGTATCACCACGACCGTTCACCCGACTGGGATAAGGTCGTCACGCCGTTCCTGTCGGCAGCAAGCTGGGCGGGCCAGGGCCTGCACCCGCGCGGAAACTTCGAAGGCTTCATGCGCGCCAGGGCGCCGCAGAAGTGGCTCGAGATCCACGGACTCGAGCACTGGACGCATTTCTACACGCCCTACGGCGTGGCCCTGCAGAAGAAGTTCTTCGGCCACTTCCTGAAAGGCGAGCGCAATGACTGGGACAGGCAGCCGCGCGTGCTAATGCAGGTTCGCCATCCCGGTGAGCGTTTCGTCGAGCGCCACGAGAGCGAATGGCCGCTGGCACGCACGAAATGGACGCGCTTCCACCTCGATCCCGCCGGCATGGTCCTGACCGAGAAGGCGCCGGCCGAACTCGCGAAGATTCCCTACGAGACGGTGGGTAAGGGACTGACGTTCCTCACCCCGCCACTGACCGAAGAAGTCGAGATCGCCGGCCCGTCCGCCGCCAAGATCTTCGTATCGTCGCCCACGAACGATGCGGACATCTTCATGATGATCCGCGTGTTCGACCCGGCGGGCAAGGAAGTGGTCTTCTCGGGTACGGTCGATCCGAACACGCCGGTCGCGCAGGGCTGGCTGCGTGCCTCGCGACGCAAGCTCGACCCGAAGCTCTCGCTGCCCTACCGCCCCTACCACGTCCACGACGAGGACCAGAAGCTTGTGCCCGGGCAGGTCTATGAGCTCGACATCGAAATCTGGCCAACCGGCATCGTCGTGCCGCCGGGCTACCGCATCGGCGTGAGCGTTCTCGGCAGGGACTACGAGTGGGACGGTCCCGGCGTTCGCCTTTCGAACTTCAAGAACGAACTGCGCGGCTGCGGCCCGTTCCTGCACAACGACCCGCGCAACCGGCCGCCCGACGTGTTCGACACGACGCTCACCCTGAATACCGGGCCGGGCATGGCTTCGAGCGTGCTGCTCCCCATCATTCCGAAGAAGGGGCCTGGACGACCATGATCTCCGTCGCGTTGATCGGTCTCGGCTGGTGGGGCAAGACGATGGCCCGCCTGCTGGCATCCAGTTCCCGCCTCAAGCTCGTACGCGCCGTCGACATCGACCCTGCCGGAGCCGAACTGGCGCGTCAGATGGGAATCCGGTTCTCCAAGAGCTACGCCGATGCGCTCGCCGATCCCGAGGTGCAGGCGGTTATCCTGTGCACGCCGCACGCGCAGCACCGCGAACAGATCCTCGCCGCCGTCGCGGCACGCAAGCATGTGTTCTGCGAGAAGCCGCTGGCCCTGAACCGCGCCGATGCAGCCGAATGCGTGGAGGCATGTCGGGCCGCGAAGCTTGTGCTCGGCATAGGGCACGAGCGGCGCTTCGAGCCGCCGATCCTCGAGCTGCGCCGGCTGCTCGCCGAAGGCACGCTCGGCACGCCCCTGCAGATCGAGGCGAATTTCAGCCAGGACAAGTTCCTGAACCTGCCGATGGACAACTGGCGCCTGTCCGCCAAGGATGCGCCGGCAGGACCGATGACCGCCACGGGCATCCACCTGCTCGACCTGTCGGTGAGCCTGCTTGGGCCTGCACGCCGCGTCGTGGCGCATGTCAGCCAGCTCGGCAGTCAGTTGCGCAACGGCGACACCTCGGCCGTGCTCGTCGGCTTCGCGAGCGGTGCCAATGCGCTGATCAGCGCCATGCTGGCCACGCCGTTCGTCGGCCGATTCGCGCTTTACGGCAACAAGGGCTGGGCGGAAATCGTCGACAAGGCACATCCCGAGGCATCGGAAGGCTGGGTGATGACGACCTGCCTGCGCGGCGCAAAGCGCGAGGTCCGCGAGTTCGCCGCCGCCCCTGCCGTGCTCACCAATCTGGAAGCGTTCGGCGACGCGGTCGCCGGCAAGGCGCCCTATCCGGTCACCGACGCGGAGCTTGTCGGCACGATCGCGGCACTGGAAGCCGTTTTTGACTCGGCACGCCATGGCGGCACAGTCGAAACAGTTCCCGGCTGATCCGATGGGCGAACAACGCCACTGCGTATCGGCCGAGGCGTTCCGGGCGGGCATGTCGCGTCTGGGTGCTGCGGTCAACATCGTCACGACGGACGGCCCGGCGGGAAAGCACGGCATCACGGCATCGGCGGTATGTAGCGTGACCGATTCACCGCCGACCGTACTCGTCTGCGTCAATCGCAGTTCGAGCGCACACGACATCATTATCGGAAACGGCGCCTTATGCGTGAACGTGCTAGGCCAGGGGCACGAACAACTGGCGGTGCGCTTCGGCAAGCCAGGCATCGAGCCTTTCGAGCGTTTCGCGGGCGAGCACTGGACGACTCTGATCACCGGCTCGCCGCTGCTGGAGGACGCCACTGCAGGATTCGATTGCCGCGTGATCGAACGCCATGCGGTGGGCACGCATAGCGTAATCGTCGCCGAGGTGGTGGGCATCGCGAAGGCCGACCTCGGTCAAAGCCTGATCTATTTCGACCGCTCCTTTCATGCGCTCAGTCCGCGCCCGTAGGAGCACATCGGGATGCACCAGGAACGAACATGACTATCCCTTGCGCGTCTGGGCCGGAAATCCGGTTTCAAAGGAGAAGTCGTACGATGCCGAAGTCACTCTCGCCGCAGGCGGTCGCGGAGTATCATGCGACAGGGTTCCGGTTTCCGGTCCCTGCACTGGCTGCAGACGAAGCGCGTTCCTACCGCCAGCGTTTGGAGGCTTTCATCAAAGAGAACGGCGGCAGCACCGGTGCACGAAGGCTTCTGTTCGAGAAGGCGCATCTGAGGTGCCCGCCGCTCGCCGAGCTGGTCCGCCACCCGAAGATACTCGATGCCGTTGAGGACGTGCTTGGTCCGGACATTCTCTGCTGGGCATCAACGATCTTCCTGAAGGAGCCGCAAGACAAAGCGTATGTCTCCTGGCATCAGGATGCGATGTACTGGGGTCTCGATCCTCCCGATGTCGTGACGGCGTGGGTCGCCTTAACCGACAGCCTGCCGGAGAACGGCGCGATGAAGGTTCTCCCGGAAAGCCATCTCGGCGCGCTGTTCCGCCATAACGAGACATTTGCGGCTGACAACATGCTCTCGCGCGGGCAGGAAATCGCCGTCGAGGTCGATCCGGGGAAAGTTGTTACGCTCTCGCTTCGAGCGGGGGAGATGTCGCTGCACCACATCAAGCTGGCGCACGGCTCTGATGCGAATAAATCGAAGAATCGGCGGATCGGTTATGCAATTCGATATGTGGCACCGCATGTCCGTCAAACCGGTAGCAAAGGCGACCGGGCGATGCTTGTTCGCGGCAACGACAAGTTCAAGAATTTTAGATCCGAAATCAGCACTGAACCGACTTGAGGCTTGGTTTGTTTGACCTGATTGCATGCCAAAGTTGGCAAAAGTTCCACCGGCTGCTATGGCTGATTAACACCTTTTGAAAACGCTTAGCGAATGGCGTGCCGTAGCGGGTGAAAATGGGTGCTATTGGTGCTGCGAAATATAGCCCATTTTGGCAGTGTAAGCGCCGGAGCAATAATCCTGAGCTTGCCCCTGCCTGATGTCTCCCTTGGCTGATAGGAACAAACCAGCTCGGCAGCATAGTCAGCACGTCAAGGGAAACGTTGAACGAGGGCAAGGTCAGTCGCGGTGCCGAAGGAATTATTCCAGGAAATCCTGCGGCTGATCGACGGACTGCGACCAAGACCCGACCCTGCATAGGGCTGGGACGCTCGGACCTATGATCACAACGGGAGGAGTGTGCCCAGATGGCAGGGAAAATGGCCAAATCGCCGGATCGGATGTGGTTCCGGACGGCCGGAACGCCGGGAGAACCGCGCAGCCTGCCCTTAGCTTCCGGGGAACCTCGCCGTCTGCTATCATCAACGCCGTTACGGAGTTCATATGGGGAATGCCGGTTGAGGCAGGTTCAGTCTCGGACCGGCGTTCATTTGGATGAATCTCGGCCAAAGGGAGATATGCATGCTGACCCGTCGCTTTTTCTGCGGCTGCCTCGCCGCAAGCGTTCCATTTGCGGCCACCGCCGTTCACGCCCAGTCGCTGGAATGCGCCGTCTTTACCCCTGATCGGCAGAAAGGCACGAAGCCGGATGACGCCCTGACCCACCTGAAGGCCGGCAACGATCGCTTCACCACAGGCAAGAGCGTCAACTGCGATCTGATGGCGCAGGTGAAGCAGACCGCCGAGAACCAGTCTCCATTCGCGGCGATCGTGGGCTGCATCGACTCGCGCGTCGCGCCGGAGCTCGTGTTCGATCAGCGCATCGGCGACGTCTTCTGCGCCCGCGTGGCGGGAAACATCGTCAACACCGACATCATCGGGAGCCTAGAGTACGCCACCAAGGTCGCGGGTGCGAAGGCGATCGTCGTGCTCGGTCACAATTCCTGCGGGGCGATCAAGAGCGCCGTCGACGGGGTGAAGCTCGGCAACATTACAGCTTTGTTGAAAAACTTCGATCCGGCGCTAAAGACTCTCTCCAAAGCCGACGGCCATCGTGACTCGCACAATTATCCGCTCGTTCAGAAGGTCGCGGAAGCCAACGCGAAGCTCACGGCCGAAAGCCTCGTCAAGCGCAGCTCAATTCTCAAAGGTCTCGTGGCGTCGGGCGACCTGAAGATTGCGGCCGCGATGCACGACATAGGGACCGGCAAGGTGACCTGGCTATCCTGATTGGTCCAATCCGGCGAATTCAACAGAGAGCGAACGCTCTCCGTCTACCTGCGTGTAAGCGCCGGAGCAATAATCCCTCACTGAAGCGGCCGCTGGGGTGGGCGCTGCGGTGCGGACCCGGTCATCCTGTCCGCCGCCTCTATTCGGCCATAGGATTCGATCCTAGGGGGTTCGGCTGCGGCGGCTACCCATGTAGCGGCCACCCACCCCGCTGGCATCCAGCGGTCAAATGGCGACTCTGGAGAGCGGGTCTGCCGGTGGGGTGGCCGGCAGCCTAATTTTGGTTCCCATTCCCGCTTTTTGAAAAACCTATTCCCGAGGGTAGCGCTTCCCAAAAGCGCTTCCCCCTTTAGGGGGTAAGTCTGGGAACGCGGGAAGCTGGCTCAGCGCTTGAGGTTCCCGCGGTTTTTGCGCTTTTTGGGAACGGGGTCGGCGGGAACGGCTTTTTCGGCGGCTGGCTGCGGCTTTTCCGTTCCCAACTCAAACCCGTTCCCGCCGGGAACGCCGGGAACGGGAATGGGGTGTGCCAGTGGGGCGGACTGCTCAGCCGCCGCCGCTTTGGCGGCGTTTTCCTTAAAGCGCTTAAGGGCTGAATCGCGCGACCCCTTCGCTAAAGTTTGAAGCCTGCCAGTAGCAATGGGACCGTTCGCAAGGTCTAGATATGTTGGCTGCTGCTGCGCCCCCGTCAGCTTCCCCTTAACCAACAAACCCTTCTCGACGGCAAGTTTGCCCAGCGTTTCAAGCCTATGTTTGGAGGCGCTACGCAGCAGGGGTGGTAGGTCATCCTTATTTTCAAAAAGACCCGTTTTACCGGATATCGTGAAAGGCATACCTGCTTCCGCACATTTCCCGCAGATATCGACTAACGCATTCATTAACTCTTCATCCGTAGCCGTGTTCCCGTGGTTGCCACCCGGAGACGGAAGGGTAAGCCGCCCGCTCGCAGCGTCCTTGATGTAAGTTTCCTTGACCCCCACAGGCGCCCCCTGATGGTTGGCTTTGACGAGGCAGCCAAAGACAATCTGGCTCGGGTCGCAGCTAAACTTCTCTGCCTCTTCCTTTGCAGCACTCTCTACTGGTGGCCAGATAGAAATCGCGAAGCGGCTATTTGCGATCCACGCGCTGCTGCCCCGCATCGTGAAAAAACTTTCGTTATCTTTATTCGCCTTCGAAACGTGGCCTAGAAGAACAATTGTAGTGGAGTTTTGATAAGAAACCTTACGAAGTTGGCGCATCAGAAGTTTGACGTAGGTCGCATCGTTTTCGTCAACATCAAGAAAGTCGCCGGCGGGGTCGAGAATTAACAACGAGACTGGAAACCCTGAATCCGCCCTCACATGATTAATAATCTTTTGAAGACCGGTTTTTCCTAGTGTGGTCAACGTCGCTTTACGATCCTTGCTAGTTACCAATGTCGGATCAAAACCCTCTAGTTCTAATGCGGGAATTACATAAGCTGGACCCTTGCGTATAGAGCCATCGGGATCTAGGGCATGAACTCGACGATGGATTTCAGTGTTATCGTCTTCAAGCGTTATAAAAATAGTCGCTCCTGCAGCCTTGACCTTGCCCCTGCCTGACGTCTCCCTTGGCTGATAGGAACAGATCAGCGAAGGGGTATGAGGATGAAGGACGGAGTGAAGGCGCGCTATACGCTTGAGTTCAAGCGGGAGGCGGTGCGGCTT
>CANJEY010000058.1 GCA_947472615.1 Beijerinckiaceae bacterium | reverse complement strand
TCGAAGAACGCCTATTGGTTCGGTTCGCAGCTGTCGGTCGAGGAGACGCGCCGCATCGCCCCGTACCAGAACGCCACGGGCCTGCAGGTGACGTCGGCGGTGCTGGCCGGCATGGTGTGGGCGCTGGAAAATCCGAAGGCCGGAATCGTTGAAGCCGACGAAATGGACTTCCGGCGTTGTCTCGAAGCGCAGACGCCGTATCTGGGGCCGGTCATCGGCGCCTACACGGACTGGACGCCGCTCACCGATCGTCCGGGCTTCTTCCCCGAGGACATCGACGAGAGCGATCCGTGGCAGTTCCGCAACGTGCTGGTGCGGTAAAGGCCGCGCGCAGGATTTGATCGATCGACGGAACATGGCGCGCCTGCGCGCCATGTCGAAACAACTAATCAGGAGGAAACCATGATCCATTCCGTCTCCGGGGCCTGCGCGGCGGCGCTCCTCATCTGTGCGTCCGCATCCGCCGCCGATCAGGCGCTGATCGACGCTGCGAAGAAGGAAGGCGCGGTCAACTGGTACACGTCGCAGATCATCAACCAGTTCGTGCTTCCCGCGAAGGCGGCGTTCGAAAAGAAGTACGGAATCAACATCAGCTACATCCGCGCCGACGCCAACGATCTCGTGCTGCGCATCACCACGGAGGCCAGAGCCGGCCGCATCGAGGCGGATGTGTTCGACGGCACCGCGACCGCGCCCGGCTTGAAGCGTGAAAACCTCGCGCTGAAGTGGACGCCCGCCGACGCCGCGCGCCTCGGCAAGGATTACATCGACCCGGACGGCTACTGGGTCGCCACAAACCTCTATGTGCTGACGCCGGGCTTCAACACGGAACTCGTCAAGAAGGGCACGGAGCCGCGCACGTTTCAGGATCTGCTCGATCCGAAATGGAAGGGCCGCATGGCGTGGGCGTCAGCGCCCAACTCGTCGTCCGCGCCCGGCTTCATCGGTCTCGTCCTGCGCGAGATGGGGCAAGACAAGGGCATGGCCTATTTGCGCGAGCTCTCGAAGCAGAACATCGCCGGCCTCAATGTCGCCGCGCGTCAGGTGCTCGATCAGGTGATCGCCGGCGAATATGCGGTCGCGCTGCAGATATTCAATCACCACACGGTGATCAGCGCCGCGCAGAAAGCCCCGTCCGACTGGATTCCCATGAATCCCGCGATGGCGGTGCTGTCGGTGGCCGGCGTGATGAAGGACGCGCCGCATCCAAACGCCGCAAAGCTGCTGATCGAGTTTCTCGTCTCCGAAGAAGGCCAGAAGGTGTTTCGCGACTCCGGCTATATTCCGGTCGATCCGAATGTGCCGCCGCCCGTCGCATCCTTGCGGCCGGATGGCGCGAAATTTCGGGCTGTCTTCATGACTCCGGAAGCCATCGACGCGGCCGTCGCGGGCTGGGCGAAAATCTACGACGAATTGTTCCGCTGAAAATCAGAGCCAGCCGCGCCGGCGGAAATACCAGACCGGCACGGCCGCCGTGATCACCATCAGCAGCAGCGCCATCGGATAGCCGAACTCGAAATCCAGATCCGGCATATGCTTGAAGTTCATGCCGTAGATCGAGGCGACGAGGGTCGGCGGCATCAGGCAGACCGCGGCGATCGAGAAGATCTTGATGATCTGGTTCTGCTCGAGGTTGATCAGCCCCAGCGTCGCATCGAGCATGAAGTTGATCTTGGTCGTCAGATAGGACGTGTGGTCAGTGAGCGCCGTAATGTCGCGCAGATTCGTGCGGACGCGGGCGCGAGCATCGCGGCTCGCGCTGTCGTCGGTCTCGAACACCGCCGCGTGATAAGTCAGTACGCGGTTGAGGCTGACGAGGCTCTCGCGCACCATCGAGAGAAGATCGCCCTCGCGGCCGATCTGCACGATGGCGTGCTGGAAGTCGTTGCTCTTGGTGGCGCGGCCCTTCTTTTCCTCATGGTGGAACACGGCGCGCGAAATCGTGTCGATCTTCAGGCCGACGCGCTCCAGCGCATCCGCGAGCCGGTCGATCAGCGCCTCGATCAGTCCGATCATCACCTGTTCGCCTGTGGCGCAGGGAGCTGAGCCGGGACGCTGCACGCGCAGCGCGAAATTGAGGAACGGGCGCGGTTCGGCGTAGCGCACCGTGATCAGCGTATCGCCGCGCAGAATGAGCGTCACGGGCGACGTGGTCGGCTCGTCGGTGTCGAGGTGGACGACCGACGTGAACGTCATATATTCCGCGCCGTTCTCGTTGTAGAGGCGCGACGAAACCTCGATCTCCTGCATTTCTTCGCGGGTCGGGATCGAAATGCCGGCGACGCTTTCGACGAAGCGGTCTTCCTCAGGGGTGGGGTTGAACAGATCGATCCAGGGCGTCGCGCGATCGTTCAGCGCCGCTGCGTGGGTCGGCTCCGCCACATCGATGTCCCGCGGAACGAGATGATCGTTCTCCCGTGTGTAGACGCGCAACATGCTTCGTCCCCCGCGAATTCAATGGCCGCATGCGGCGTTAAAGGCTGGACATGCTTCGATGGCGGTCCCGACGAAATGGATGGGACGGCGGCGGAGGTTCTGGTGAATCCGAACTTCGAACCGGCGTCTGCTTCGCGTTTGCCAGCATCGGACGCAGAGGTCAACCACGCATTCGGAACCCGTCAGAAATGGCCGCAAATCACTCCGCCGCGAGCGGTTGCGTCTGCCCCGAGGCGCGGAAACGGGCCAGCAGCGTGGCCTCCTCGGCGCGGGCGGCGTCGAGATGGCGCATCTTCACATGGCCGAAGCCGCGGATCTTTTCAGGGATCGACGCCAGCGCAATCGCGACAGCATGATTGTCCGGCGTCAGCGCGTCTGCAACTTCACCCATGAGTCGTTCGTAATCGACAATCAATTGGCGCTCGGTGCGTCGCTCCTGCGTGTAGCCGAAGACGTCGAACGCCGTGCCGCGCAAACCTTTCACCGCCGCCAGCGCGCGAAACGCCTTCATCATCCACGGGCCGAACGTCGTCTTGCGTGGCTGGCCTGTCACCGGATCGCGGCGGCCGAGGATGGGCGGCGCCAGATGGAACTCGTACCGCAGGTCGCCGTCGAATGTCGCCGCGACCTGCCGGGCGAACGAGCCGTCTGTGTAGAGCCGCGCAACCTCGTATTCGTCTTTGACGGCCATCAGCTTGAACAGATAGCGGGCGACCGCTTCCGCCAGTCCGGTCCGGCCGGGCGCGCGGGCTTTTTCGACCGTCGCGATGCGATCCACGAAGGATCGATAGCGCGTCGCATAGGCGGCGTTCTGATAGGCGGTGAGAAATTCAACACGGCGCTGAACGATCTCGTCGAAAGTCACCGACAGCCGGCGCACGCCACGCGGCGCCCGCAGGGGCGCGACCACATCGGCGACAGCTTTCGGATCGTCGGCTGTGCGACGGCCCCAGCGAAACGCCGCGAGATTCATGGCGACGGATTCGCCGTTGAGTTCGATTGCGCGTTCGATGGAAAGCGCCGACAGCGGCACATGGCCAAGCTGGTATGCATAGCCCAGCATGAACATGTTGGTGGCGAGCGAGGTGCCCAGCAGCGCGGTGGCGATGCCGGACGCATCGACAAACGCCGCTTGTCCCGCCGCCGCCTCAATGGCGCGACGGATGCGTGCGCTCGGCAGGGAGAAATCGGCGTTGCGGGTGAAATCGCCCGGATAGGTTTCGGCGATGTTCACCACCACGGCGGTCTGTCCATGGCGAATTGAAGCCAACACCTTTTTACCGCCGGATACGACCAGATCGCAGCCCAGCACCAGATCGGCCTCGCCGGCAGCGACCCGGATCGCGTGAATATCGTCCGAACGCGCGGCGAGCTTGACGTAGCTGAAGACCGCCCCGCCCTTCTGCGCCAGCCCCGCCATGTCGATCAATCCGCAACCCTTGTCTTCCAGATGCGCCGCCATGCCGATGATGGCGCCTATCGTCACGACGCCGGTGCCGCCGACGCCATCGACCAGAATGCCGTAGGGCTTCGGACCGAGTTGAGGGCGGCCCGGTTCCGGCAATTCAGGCCATGCGATCTCGGGCGCGCCCGCTTGCGCGGCCTGCTTCGGCTTCGCGCCATGCACGGTGACGAACGACGGGCAGAAGCCGTTGACGCAGGAAAAATCCTTGTTGCAGCTCGACTGGTCGATGGTGCGCTTGCGGCCGAATTCGGTTTCTAGCGGCTGCACGGAAACGCAATTCGATTTCACGCCACAATCGCCGCAGCCTTCGCAGACGAGTTCGTTGATGATGACGCGCTTGTCGGGATCGGGGAATTGTCCGCGCTTGCGGCGACGGCGCTTCTCTGCCGCGCAGGTCTGATCGAAGATCAGCACCGAGCAGCCTTCGACGTTCACGAGCTCGCGCTGAACCGCGTCGAGTTCCTCGCGATGATGGATCGTGGTTCCCGCCGGCCACGCCTCGCCGGGAGAATATTTGTTGGGCTCGTCGGTCACGACCGCGATGCGCTTCACGCCTTCGGCCGCGACCTGACGCGCCACGCCGGAGACGGACAGAATGCCGTCGTGACTCTGCCCGCCCGTCATGGCGACGGCGTCGTTGTACAAAATCTTGAACGTGACGTTGGTCCCGGTTCCGACCGCCCAGCGGATCGCCAACGAGCCCGAATGATTGTAGGTGCCATCGCCGAGATTCTGGAACATGTGCTTACGGGTCGAGAACGGCGCTTCGCCGATCCAGTTCGCGCCTTCGCCGCCCATCTGGGTGAAACCCTCGGTGGAACGGTCCATCCACTGCACCATGTAGTGGCAGCCGATGCCCGCATAGGCGCGCGAGCCTTCCGGCACAACGGTCGACGAATTGTGCGGACAGCCGGAGCAGAAATACGGCGTGCGCACCGCCGCATCCTGGGTCTTGGCCAGTTTCTCCTGCGCCTGCCGCAAACGCGCGACGCGGCCGGCGAGATCATCGCTGCAATGATAGCGCAGCAGGCGCTCGCCGATGGCGATGGCGATATCGTTGGGATCGAGCGCGCCCTTCACCGGAAACAGCCAGTCGCCCTTCTCGTCCTTCTTGCCGACGCAGATTGGCTGATTGGCGGTTCCGTAGAGTTCTTCGCGTAACTGAACTTCGATGAGCGAACGCTTCTCCTCGACCACGATGATGAGGTCGAGACCGCGCGCGAAGTCCATCAGGCCTCGCGGTTCGAGCGGATACGGACAGGCGATCTTGTAGAGACGCAGGCCGAGATCATTGGCGCGCGTCTCGTCGATACCGAGATCATCGAGCGCCTGCCGCACATCGAGATAGGATTTGCCGACCGTGATGACGCCGATCTTCGCGTTCGGTCCGCCCGACATGACGATGCGGTTGAGATTGTTGGCGCGCAGCCACGCCACGATGGCGTCGCGCTTGTAATCCTGTAGCCGCGCTTCCTGCGTCAGGATCGGATCGCGCGTGCGAATGTTGAGCCCTTCGGGCGGCATCGCGAAATCCGCCGGCAGGATCGGGTTCACCTGATGGATCGCAGCGTCGATGGAGGCCGTCGATTCGACCGTGTCCTTGACGCATTTGAGGCCGACCCAGACGCCCGCGTAGCGGCTCAGCGCCCAGCCGTAGAGTCCGTAATCGAAAATCTCCTGCACGCCGGCGGGATTGAGCACCGGCATGGTGACGTCGACGAAGCGGAATTCCGACTGATGCGCGGTCGTCGAGGATTCCGCCGTATGGTCGTCGCCCATCAGGGCCAGCACCCCGCCGTGTTTCGAGGTTCCGGCGAGATTGGCGTGACGGAACACGTCGCCCGAGCGATCTACGCCCGGGCCCTTGCCGTACCAGATCGAAAACACGCCGTCGTATTTGCCTTCGTGGCGGATTTCGGCCTGCTGAGCGCCCCACACGGCGGTGGCGGCGAGATCTTCGTTCAGCCCCGGCTTGAACACAATGTCGTTGGCGGTGAGCAGTTTGCCGGCGCGCGACAATTGCTGGTCGAGACCGCCAATGGGGGAGCCGCGATATCCGGTGACGAAGCCTGCGGTATTGAGCCCGGCGCGGCGGTCGAGTTCCTTCTGCATCAACAGAAGACGCACGATCGCCTGTGTGCCGGAGATGAACACGCGCGATTTGCCGAGGTCGTACTTGTCGGCGAGCGAGACGGACGAAAGCTGGCTCTGCGGCGGCCCGGCGTCGGCCGGGTCCGTGCGATTTTTCGCCATCGCGATCCCTCCCGCGAGCATCTGACGCCACGAAATGGGCCTGATGCTGGCGCAACGTAAAGCCGGTATATGTCGGCGCGTCGGGGCTTTTTCAACCCGCGCGCCGGTTGGCGGGTCCGCTGGATGGGGGTAAGCTGAACACATGAGACTCGCTCTACCGGACTGCGCGCCGAAATGGCGCTCCACGTTTCGAGCCCTGTGCGCCGCCATAGGCATGACGCCGTTGCTGACCGGCTCGGCCACCGCCCATCCGCATGTCTGGATCGACGCGAAGACTGAACTAATTTTCGAGAACGGAAAGATGACGGGCGTCCGCCATATCTGGACGTTCGACGACATGTACTCGGCGTTCGTCACGCAGGGCGTCGGCAAGAATCCAGATCAGCCAACGCCAGACGAATTGCTGCCCATCGCCAAGTCCAACATGGAGGCGCTGCCGGAGTTCGATTATTTCACCGTCGTCCAGGCCGGAGGCCAGAAGGCCGAATTCGCGACGCCGACCGAATATTCGATGGCGCAGACGCCGCAGCGGCTGATCACCCTGACATTCACGCTGCCTCTGAAAAGCCCGCTGGCGTTCGACAAGAGCTTCGGGTTTCAGGTGTTCGACCCGAGCTATTTCGTAGCTTTCACGCTGGAGAAGGAAAGCGCCATCGGGGTGCGCGGACTAGCGGCAGGTTGCCGCCCGAAGATCGTGCCGCCGCAGGCGCTCGATGCGGACGACCGCAAGAAGCTCGACGAATCCGCCATTAGCGGTCTCCCGCCCGGCGTCGACTTCGGCATGAAGATGGCCGGCCACGTGGCGATCGTCTGTCCATGACGCGTGAGGCCGCGCAACGCTGCGCGCTGGCGCTCGCGATCGTCTGCGGGGTCGCGGCCTTGTTAGGCGCCGCCGACGCGATGGCGCAGGCGCGCAATCCGTTCAGCGTCGGCATTTCGGAAGGCGGCGGCGCGGCGACAGGCCTCACCGGCTGGATTCTGGCGAAACAGAACGAATTCGAACGTCTCCTCAGCGGCGCGGTGCGCGCTGTGAAAAGCGACGGCCACGCCATGTGGGCGCTCGCGGGCGTCAGCTTCGCGTATGGGGTTTTTCATGCCGCCGGACCCGGCCACGGCAAGGCCGTGGTGGCGTCGTACATGCTCGCCAACGAGCGCGCGCTGCGGCGCGGGCTGATCATTTCATTCATGGCCGCCGTGCTGCAGGGCGTCGTGGCGATCGCCATCGTGGGCGTGCTGGCGCTGGCGCTGAACGCCACCGCGCAAAAAATGAAGGACGCTGCGAGCTTCGTCGAACTGGCGAGCTACGCCGGCATAGCGGCGCTCGGACTTTATCTCGTCGTCACCAAGGGGCGCGGCCTCTGGGCCGCGGTTTTCGCGCCAAAGGCCGCGGCCGCGCCAGCGGTTGCGGGCGACGGCGGACGTTTCGCGTGCGAGGTCTGCGAGGCCGACGCCGCGGCGGTCGCTTGCAACGACCCACATGGGCTGGCGCTGCCCGGCCATATGCATGACGTGAACTGCGGACATTTCCATGCGCCCGACCCGCGCACGCTGGGCGACAATTTCTCGTGGGGATCGGCCATCGCGACCGTGTTCGCGGCAGGCTCACGGCCCTGTTCGGGCGCGATCCTCGTGCTGGTGTTCGCGCTGGCGCAAGGCGTGTTTCTCGCGGGCGTCGGCGCCACCGTGGCGATGTCGCTCGGAACCGCGATCACCACAGGCGCACTCGCCGCCATGGCGGTCTTCGCCAAGCAGATCGCGCTGCGATTCATCGGCGGAACTGGAACGCGCGGCGCGCTGATCGGGCGCGCTTTTGAATTTATCGCCGCCTGCGCGGTGTTTTTTCTCGGAACTGCGCTTCTGCTCGGAAGTTCGACAGGCGGCGGCTGATCAGAGGCCCGACGCGCCGCCGTCGGCGCGCGGATCGTGCGCGGCCTCGACCCTGCCTTTCGGATGCCGGACTAGCGCGCCCGCGTGGCCGGCCGTATCGGAATAGGCGTCGGGCAGGATTTCCACTGCATGGCCAGCCCGCTCCAGTGCGCGCGTCAGCGAGGGATCGAACCGGTCTTCCAGTTTCAGAGTCGTGCTCGTCTGGCCCCAAGTGCGGCCGAGCAGGAAGCGCGGTGCATCGATAGCGTCGGCGAGTCCCATGCCGCGCTCGTAGCGGGTGAGCACCTGCGCCTGAAACTGCGGCTGTCCGTCGCCACCCATGGAGCCATAGGGCATCACGCGCCCATCGTGGAACGCCGCCATGGCCGGATTGAGCGTATGAAACGGCCGCTGGCCGGGCGTCAGGACATTGACGTGCTCTGGATGCAGCGAGAACGACACGCCCCGGTTCTGCAACAGCACGCCGGTTTTCGGCAGCACGCAGCCAGAGCCATATTCCCAATAGGTCGACTGGATGTAGGAGACAGCCAGTCCGCTCTGGTCGACAGCGCCCATCCAGACCGTATCGCCCTTGCCGGTCGGCGCCGGCCATTGGGCGGTGCGATCAGCCGCGATGGCGCTGGCTTCGCGCTGCAGAAACGCCGGCTCCAGGCAATCCGCGATCTCGTCCGGCAGCACCCGGCCGTGATCGACGCACAGACGGTCGCGCACCACGAAGGCGCGTTTGACGCTCTCGACGAGGCCATGGATGTGTTCGAAGCTGTCTGGCCGCTTCGCGTTCAGTCGGTCGAACACGCCCAGAATGAGCAACGCCGCCAGCCCCTGCGTGGGCGGGCGGGTGTTATAGAGCGTGCGGCCGGGCAGGCGCAGTTCGAGCGGATCGCGCATGACGGCCTCGAAGGCCTGCAGATCCTTGCGGACCAGCGGCGAGCCGATGCGGGCGCAATCGGCGGCGATTTCGCGCCCCACGTCGCCGCGGTAAAAATCGTCGAGCCCGGCGCTGACCAGATAATCGAGCATGGAGGCCAGCGCCGGCGCGCGCCGCACATGCCCGGCCGGCGGCAGCTTGCCCTCGTGCAGGAAAGCCTCCCCAAAGCCCGGCGCGGCGAACAGGGCCGCCTGCTCGTTCGGCTGGCCGCGCGCCTCGCTGGCGCTGACCGCTATGCCCTCCCGGGCGAATTTGATGGCGTGCGACAGCAGATCGCCGAGCCCGAGCCGGCCGCCGAGCGATTTCGAATAGGCGTGCGCCAGCGCCCAGCCGCCGATTGCGCCCGGAACCGTCAGCGCCGCGAGCGGCCCGCGCGCCGGGATCGACGCCCCGCCGAGCCGTTGATAGCGTTCCAGCGTCGCCGCGGCCGCCGCCGGGCCGCAGGCCTCGATGGAGCGCGCCCGCCCCTTCGGCTCGCGGATCAGCCAGAAGGCGTCGCCGCCGACGGAATTCATGTGCGGATAGACGACCGCGATGGTCGCCGCCATGGCGATCATGGCCTCGACCGCGTTGCCCCCCATGGCGAGCGCATCGCGCCCTGCGTCCGCCGCCGCCATATGCGGCGCGGCCGTGGCGGCGGTCGAAAAGGTCGGGGTTTCGCTCATCGTCCTGCGATCGGTCTGGGGAGCCGCAGCTTGCGCGCTCCGGGCCTATGGTATAGTGGCGATCATCTAGCACGAACGCCGTCCGGGCAGGAGCCAGACTTGGCCAATCCGAAGCCGCTGCACATCGAGAACCTGATCACCATCGTCAGCGTGGCGATTCTGGTCGGCACCGAACTCGTCGGCGTGTCGTGGGCGGCCGGCTGGGCCATCGGCGGCCTTTTCCAGCTTCCGCCGATCGTCAGCACCGCCGTCGAAGTGCTCGGCGGCTGTCTCGGCCTGCTCGGCCTGTATTATTTCGTCCGCGCCGCCCTGAAGGTCGAACCGATCCGCGGCTGACGCGACGATCGGTCCGCGATCGACGTTTCGACTCGCATTGCATGATTCCGTGCAGCGCCGCACAATGCGGGGCTGTCGCATCATGCGCGGCGGAGGGGGAGACGCGAATGTTCGGGTGGATGAAGGGCATGGCGGCGGGCGCGGCGCTGGCGGTAGCCTCGACTGGCGCGTGGGCGCAGGACGCCATCGAATCCTTCTATCGCGGCAAGACCGTCACCATCTTGGTCGGTTCATCGGCTGGGGGCGGCTACGATCTATACGGCCGTCTGATCGCCCGTTTCCTGTCGCCGCATATTCCGGGCCGCCCCACCATCGTGGTGCAGAACATGCCGGGCGCGGGCTCGAACGTCTCGGCCGCTTACATCTACAACGCCGCCGCCAAGGATGGCACCGTGATCGGCGCGATCTTCATGGGCGCAGTCGTCGATCCGCTGTTCGGCGAAAAGCGTCAGACGCATGACACGACGAAGTTCAACTACATCGGCAACGCCAACATCGACGCCTATCTGTGCCTGATCCGCACCGATGCGAAGATGAACTCGCTCGCCGACGCATTCGACCGTGAGCTGGTGCTGGGCGCGAGCGCCGAAGGCGCCTCGACGCGCGATTTCGCGACCCTGCTGAAGAATTTGCTCGGGCTGAAGTTCAAGGTCGTGGCCGGTTATCCGGGCACGCGCGAAATCAATCTGGCGATCGAGAAGGGCGAAGTGCAGGCGGGCTGCGGCCAGACATGGTCCAGCGTCGCCGCCACCTATCCGGCATGGTTCCGCGACGGGCTGGTGAAGCCCTTCGTGCAGGAGGCCAACACAGGCTACCCGGACCTCGACAAGATGGGTGTGCCGCTGACGAAGCAATTCGCCAGGACCGACGAGCAGCGCAGCATTCTCGAACTCGTCTACAATCAGGTGGCGTTCAGCCGCCCCTATGTGGTGGCGCCGGGCGTGCCGGCGGAGCGCGTTGCGGCGCTGCGCAAGGCCTTCATGGAGACGATGAACGATCGCGATCTCATCGCCGAGGCGAAGCGCATCAACGTCGACGTGTTCGCCACGTCCGGCGAAGACCTGCAGAAGCTGATCGCGAAAATGTACGCCACGCCGCCCGAGATCGTCGAGAAGGCGAAGGCCGCGATGACGTACCGTCCCTGAACCGCTTCCCCGGCCAATTGAGACAAGCGACGCGAAAGCCTGCATAGTGCGCCATGCAGGAGCAGCGCTTGATGACCAACGCCATCGCCGACATCACGGAAAAGATCGCGGCGCTGGAGGCTGAACTCGAAGCAGAACTCGCCAAAAAGCGAGCCGGTCTGCGCATCGGCCTCGAGAAAGGTAGGGTGGCGTTCGAGGAAGAAGTTCTGCGCCGCCACCGCGAACTGCGCAAGAGGCTTTGGCGCTACATTCTCGATGCACGGCTTCTGGTGATTCTCGTTGCGCCGGTCATCTATTCGCTGATCATTCCGTTCGTGCTGCTCGACCTGTTCGTCAGCGTGTATCAGGCGATCTGTTTCCCGGTTTATGGGATCGCGCATGTGCGCCGCGCCGATTATTTCATCTTCGACCGCTATCATCTGGCGCATCTCAACCTGCTCGAAAAGCTGAATTGCGCCTATTGCTCTTATGGCAACGGGCTCGTCGCCTATGTGCGCGAAATCGCCGGACGCACGGAGCAATACTGGTGTCCGATCAAGCACGCCCGGCGGGTGATCGGCGCTCATCCGTACTACGCGAAGTTTCAGGACTACGGCGACGCGGAAGCGTTCCGCGCCCCGCGGCCTTGACCCGGCGGTTCATTCCTCCGCCGAAAACGCCTTCGCTTTCGCCACCACGGTTGGCGGCAAGTTCAGCAGCTTCTGGACGATGCTTTCCGCCTGTTCGCCGGTCATCGGGTTGATTTCGATTTTCATCGCTTTCGCTTCCGCCATGAAGGCCTCGTCCTTCATCACCGCATCGAATGCGCGCCGGAGCGCCGCGACACGATCCTCCGGCACCCCCGGCCCCGCCAGGAATGGGCGCGAGATTTCGTCGGGCGACATGAAGAGTTCGACGATCTGCCGGTCTTCCGGCGTCTTCGCGTAGTCGATCAGCAGCGGCACGTCGGGCAGCTCTGGGTGCCGGGTGAAGCCGCCCTGCGCCAGCCAGTTGAGCTTGCGATCGGCGATCCAGTCGGCTTTCTGAGCCTTCCAGCCCGCGAGGCTCTGGGTGCCGCGTCCGGCGACCTCGCCGCGCTCCATGGCGAGATAGATCTCGGTGCCTCCCGGATAGCCGGCGATCACCTTGAATTTCGTCCCAATCGTGGCGTTCAGCATGGCGGGAATCTGCGTCGACGCCGACCCCGCGCCGGATGCGCCGATGATCAGTTCGCTCGCGATCGACTGCTCGACTGTCTTGACGGGAGACGTATGCCACGAGGCGACCACGATCGGCGAACTCGACGTATTGCCGATGTAGTGGCCGCGCGCCAGATCGAATTCAACGCCCGAGAGTTTGAACACCTGCGTCAGCGGAATCTGCTGCATGACCGCGAGCATCGCGGTGCCGTCGCGCGCCGCGCCATTGTAGAGATAATTCGCCGCCCGGATGCCGCCGCTGCCGGGCATGTTCTGCGGGAGGACCGTGGGTGAGCCCGGAATGTGACGGCCGATATGCCGGCCGACGAGACGCGCGCGCACATCGTAGTCGCCGCCTGGCGAGGTCGAGATGATCAGGTTGATCGTCTTGCCTTTGTAAAAGGCCGCGACATCCTGGGCTTTTGCGGCAGGCGCCAGAACGGCGAGCGCAAGTGCAAACAGAAAGCGGTGCTTCATGGCGAACCTCCCGGTCGTGCTGTGTTCGCCACGTTGACGCGGCGTTCGATGTGCGGCGATCATCCCGCATGGGCGCATCGCGTCAAGTCCGAAACGTCGCGCCCCGCACCGCCTTGACAGCAGACCACGCGGCAAGCTGATTGTCCTGCCGGCTGCGATCATCGGCGGCTCGCGGAGATTAGTATGAAAGCCCTTGTGAATGGGATAATCTACACGGGCCGGCGCATCCTCGACGATCATGCGATCTTGATCGACGGCGAGCATATCGTGGACGTTCCGCCACGCGGCGACGTTTCAGGTTCGTGCGAACAGGTCGATCTGCACGGCCTGTCGGTCGCGCCGGGCTTTGTCGATCTGCAATTGTACGGCGGCGGCGGAATCATGTTCAACGAACCGCCGACCGTGCAAGGCTTGCGCGAGATCGCCTCCGCACATGCGCGTTTCGGCGTGACGCGATTCCTGCCGACGCTGGTGAGTTCGTCGGAGACGAAAATGCGGACAGCGCGCGCCGTCGTGCAGGATGCGATCCGCGACGGCGTAACGGGCGTAATGGGCATTCATTTCGAAGGCCCGTTCCTCAGCATCGCCAAGGCGGGCGCACATGATCGCGCCGCGATTCGGCCGATGACGGATGAAGACGCCGACATCATCCTCCCGCTCGATGGCTTGCCGACGCTGATGACCTTCGCGCCGGAATCGCTGTCGGCCGAACAGGCGGCGACATTCCGCGACGCGGGCGTAAAACTTTCCATCGGCCACACGGCCGCAACGGCCCGCACGGTGAATGCGTATTTTGACAGCGGCGTTCATTGCCTGACGCATATTCACAACGCCATGAGCGCTTTCACGAGCCGCGAACCCGGAGTCGTCGGCGTCGCGATGGCGGACGAGCGCGTCTGGGCGGGAATCATCGTCGATGGACATCATGTTGATTTTCAATCAGTGCGGGCGACGTGGAATGCCTGGCGCAGCAAACAGGCGGGGCGTCTGTTCCTGATTACCGACGCCATGCCGCCAGTAGGATCGAGCGTCGATCAATTCTGGCTCGGCGATCAGCGCATCAGGGTCGTCGCCGGAACGTGCCGCACGCCCGACGGCGTGCTGGCCGGCTCAAGGCTCGACATGGCGACCGCGATCCGCAATTGCGTACGTCAGGTCGGCATACCGCTCGATGAAGCGCTGCGCATGGCGTCGACCTATCCGGCGCAATTCATGGGTTGGGATAACAGGTTCGGGGCGATCGAAGCGGGGATGATCGCCGATCTGGCGATCTTCGACGACGATCTTGTGGTGCGAGGATTCGCGCGCAGCGGGCAGATCGAGTTCTTCTGAAATGCTTGCGCGCCAGCGCCTAATCGCAGGCCTTCATGGTCACCACGTCGGCTTTTTCATCCGCATCCGCGACCGGCCTGCACGATCCGCCCGCGCACAGGCGCCAACCCTGCGGCTGCGAGTCCGAGCGGCGCAGTAGCACTTCGCGCATAGGCTCGCGTTTGGGAGTCCAGCGCCACCAGACGCCGTCGAAGGTCGCGTCAGACGGCGTCTCCATGCCCGCGCCCATGCTTTCGATGCGCGCCTCGACAAGTTGCAGCCGGTCGCCGTTGACCGCCCAGTCTTCTTCCCAGCGCGTATGCTCAATGGAATGCAGCCACGTCAGCGTGAAGGCCGCGGTGACGATGCGCGCCGTCGCCGCGCCAATGAGACAGAGGCTCATGCGGACGCCTTTCGTCGCGCGTCGGCCCAGTTCCACACCGTGACGATCGCGGTGGCCGCATAGGCGAGGCTATCGGTCCACGGGTGAGGCGAAATGAACAGCAGCACGGCCGCTCCCGCCAGCACGCGCTGCACGAGATTCGTGCGCGTGAACAGATAGCCGATGGCCGCCACGCCGGTGATGTAGATCGTCAGCGACGCCTTGAAGAACACCCAGACGAATTCGACCCAATAACCGTATTGCGCAGCAATCGCGCCGCCCGCCTGCAGCATCAGCGACGGATCGTAGACCGACATGAACGGAATCAGGAATCCCGCGAGCGCGATGCGCGTCGCCTGCCAGCCTATCGCGTCGGGCGAGGCCTTGGCGATGGGCGCAGCCGCCAGCGCCGCCAGCGCAACAGGGGGTGTCAGATCGGCGATAATTCCGTAGTAGAAGACGAACATATGGCTGACGATCAGCGGCACGCCAAGCTTCAGCAGCGCCGGCGCGGCGAGCGACGCCGTGATGATGTAGGTCGGAATCGTCGGCAGGCCGGTGCCGAGAATGAGCGACGTCGCCATGACCAGCAGCAGGCAGGCGAACAATGAATCGCGCCCCATCGAGACGATGTAATTGCCGAATGTCGTCGCCGTGCCGGTGAGCGACAGAACGCCGATGACGGTGCCGACGATGGCGCAGGCGAGCCCAACCGGCAGAGCCTGACGCGCGCCTTCCGCCAGCACGTCGCGGCAAATGGCGAGCGTTTCGCGGCCGCCGCGCGTGAAGGCGCAGAGCGCCACCAGCACGCCCACGAGTCCGATCATCACCCCGACGCCGAACTTCAGCAGCGATCCCGCTACGAGGCCGGTGACGACCCAGAACACGATGCGCATCGCGCCCGCCGGCAGGTTCAGCGCCACCGCCGCGCCAAGGATCATCACCACCGTGAGGCCAAGGCCGACGGAGCCGGCGAACAGCGGCGTGAAGCCGTCCATCAGCAACACAATGAGAATAGCCAGCGGCAGCGCCAGATGCCATTGCCGCCTGATCGCCGCCAGGGCGCTCGGCAGTTCGGCGCGCGGGATGCCGATGAGATTGTATTTGCCGGCTTCCAGATGAACCATCCAGAAAGCTGACGCGAAATACAGAATGGCCGGCACGATGGCGGCCTTGACGATCGTCGCGTATGGCACGCCGATATTCTCGGCCATGATGAACGCCACCGCGCCCATCACGGGCGGCATGATCTGGCCGCCCATGGAGGCAGTCGCCTCGACGCCGCCCGCGAATGAGCCGCGATAGCCGAAGCGCTTCATCAGCGGGATCGTGAACTGGCCGACCGTCACGACGTTGGCGACGCCGGAGCCTGAAATCGTGCCCATCAGGGCGGACGAAATGACCGCGACTTTCGCCGCGCCACCCTTCGCCCAGCCGACGAGTCCGAGCGCCACGTCGTTGAACAATTGAATCATGCCGGCGCGTTCGAGAAACGAGCCGAACAGGATGAACAGGAAGATGTAGGTCGCCGAGATGCCGGTCGGCGTCGCGTAGATGCCTTCGGTGCCG
>CANJEY010000057.1 GCA_947472615.1 Beijerinckiaceae bacterium | reverse complement strand
TCGAGCGCCAGAACAGCCGTGTCGTTGAGAGCGTTGCGCTTCGCGCCGCGATCAATGCCGATGAACAGAACCGCGCCCTGACGCATGATCTGCAACGTGGCCGGCGCTGACGTGGCGGCGGCCGCGGACTTTGCCCGCATGTGATCCTCCCGGCGGATGCGATAATCGTTATATATCATAACAAATTTTTCCGTCAACGCAGGTTGTTCGCGCCGCCGCCCGCCCATAAAGGTGGAGGCGGAAGGAACCTCACGCTGTCCGTTCAGCCAGAATCACAGCCGGGTCTCAAAGACCGGATCACGCAGCCGATTGCGCGCCGCTGGAACGCGATGCCGGCGATGGCGCGCGGCGTATTCCTCGTGTCGTCGGGATCGTTGACGCTCGTGCTGATGGGTTCGCTGGTCAAGATGCTCGGGGTGCGCCTGCCGAGCTTCGAGCTTCTGTTCTTCCGCGCCTTCGTGGGCCTGCTGTTCGTGCTGCCGCTGTTCTGGCGCGATCCGCTGACGCCGTTTCGCACCAAGCGGTTCGGCATGCATTTCTTTCGCGGCGGCATCGGCGCGATGGGCAATTTCTGTTTCTTCTGGACGCTGACGCACATGCTGCTGGCCGACGCGATGGCGTTGCAGTTTTCGCGTCCGCTGTTCATGATCCCGCTTGCGCTGTTCGTGCTGCGCGAAACGGTGGGGACGAAGCGCATCGCGGTCGCGGCGGTCGGGTTTGCGGGGATCCTGCTCTACGCGCGGCCGTTCACCGAAGGCTTCGATTACAACGCCATCATCGGCGCGACGGGCGCGCTGTTCGGCGGCCTCGTGGTGGTGGGGATCAAACAACTCGCCAAGACCGAGCAGACGCGCGTCATCATGTTCTATTACGCGTTCTGGAGCGCGGTGCTGGCCGCCATCCCGATGATGTTCGAATGGCAGACGCCGACCGCTGCCGAATGGCCGATCCTGATCCTGATCGGGTTTCTGGGCATCGCCGGGCAGAGCATGGTGACGTCGGGATTCATGCTCGGAGATTCGACCGCGCTCGCGCCGCTGGATTATTCGCGCGTGCTGTATTCGACGCTGGCCGGCTATCTGTTCTTTGGCGAATTGCCGGGCCTGTGGAGCGTCTCCGGCATGGCGCTGATTCTCGCCGCGTCGCTCTATCTGGTGCTGACGGAGCGCAAGAAAACTGCCTGAAGCTCAGGCGATTCCGATGGCGTAGAGGTCGTGCAGATGCACGATGCCGACTGGCTTGCGCGCCTCGTCGATCACGATCAGCACGGACCGCTTCTTTTCGTTGAGCAGGGCCAGCGCTTCCGCCGCCATGGCGTCGGGTTCAATCGTCATCGGTGTCGTCGTCATTACCGACTGGACCGGCGAACCCAGCAGATCGGCGGCCGACTTCATGTGGCGTCGCAAATCGCCGTCGGTGACGATGCCGGCGAGGCGGCCCTCCGCGTCGACCACAGCCACGCAGCCGAGGCGCTTGCCGGTCATCTCGATCACCGCATGCTCCATGCGGGCGTCGAGCGGCACGACCGGCATCGAATCGCCCGTGTGCATTACGTCGCGCACGAAGGCGAGCTGCGCGCCGAGCTTGCCGCCCGGATGGAACAGGCGGAAATCCTGCGCTGTGAATCCCCGCGCTTCCAGCAGCGCCACCGCCAGAGCATCTCCGATGGCGAGTTGCATCGTGGTCGACGTGGTGGGGGCGAGACCGTTGGGGCAGGCTTCTTCAGACTTCGGCAGCACGAGGGCGACATCGGCCTCGCGGCCGAGCGCGCTGTCGGAATTGGACGTGATCGCCACCAGTCCGATCCGGTAGCGGCGCGAATAGGTGATGATGTCGGCGAGTTCGCTCGTCTCCCCCGACCAGGACAGGGCCAGAATGGTGTCGATCGTCTGGATCATGCCCAGATCGCCGTGGCTCGCCTCGCCCGGATGGACGAAGTACGCTGGCGTGCCGGTGGACGCGAACGTGGCGGTGATCTTGCGCCCGACGTGGCCGGACTTGCCCATGCCGGTGACGATCACCCGGCCGGATGAATTGCGGATCATGTCGACGGCGGCGTCGAACCGCGTCCCGAGTCCGTCCGGGCCTGCGCCCGACAGGGCGGATTCCAGCGCCGCGATGCCGGCGCGCTCCAGCCGCAGCGTGCGCAGCGCGGAGGCCGTCGAGGACGAAGATGAACCGGTGGCCGGCTGGTGCGAGGCGCCTTGCATCCCGCCTTGTACCCCCGCAGGCCCGACTTGTCAGCCGCGCGCGCCGCCGCGCTAACCTGTCGTTAACCATAAATCGTTAACGCTGATTCACCATGCTTTCGGCTTGGTGAACGGCTTTGCGAGGGCCTTTGTCGCCGGTTTGGGTCCCATCAGTCATCCGCCGGTCTGTTGCGCCCGTCGCGACGGCCCTGCTGCTGCTGTCGGTTGCGCCGGTCTGGGCCCAGACCGGCGGCGGTCCCCGGCCGACCAACAATGCGCCCGGTTCCGGCGCGCTGCGGGGCGGGACATCTGACGACGACAGCGCCGCGATTCCGGTGATCGGCGCGCCCGGCGGGACGAACGCCGCGGGTCCACGCGTCGGCAGTCCCGGCGCGGCGAATTATGGCCGGCCACGGCCGACTGTCGATCCGCGCACGAAATATACCGGCCAGCCCAGTCGCGCGCGACGGCCGCTGCCGGGACTTCAGGCCTATCCGACCGCGCCGGTGCTGCGCCAGCGGGTCGATTCCGGGCGCGTCGCCACCACCCGTCCAACTCCGACAATCGCCCAGACGCAGCAGCTTGCCCGCAAGCCGCCGCCGCGCCTCGAGGCCGATCCCTACGGCCCGACCGGCGTAATGATCGGCAATCTGCGGCTGGTTCCCTATGTGGAGGCGGATGTCGGCTACGATTCCAACCCGAATCGGACCTCAACGGCCGCCAAAGGCTCGACGACGTTGCGCGGAGAGACGGGTTTCAATCTCCAGTCGAACTGGAGCGATCATCAGCTTACCGCCAACGGGCAGCTTGGCTACACACGTTACACGTCGGTTCCGACCGCCAGCCGACCCGATGGGGCGCTGCGGGCAAATCTGCGTCTCGACGTTCTGCGCGACACGACCGTCAATCTCGAACTGCGCGGTGGGCTGACGACGACGCAACCGAGCTCCGCGGACTTCACCGCGCTAGGACTGACAGTGTCCGGCCGGCCGGCCGTCTACACGGTCGGCACAACGGCGGGGCTGACGCAGGCGTTCGGGCGCTTCTCGCTTACGGCCTCCGGGCTCATCGACCGCACCGATTACGAAAACGCCACCTTGTCCAACGGCTCGATCTACAATTTGGGCCGCGACAATTACACATCCTACGGTCTGCGCACCCGCGCCGCCTACGAGATCACGCCCGGCATCACGCCTTTTGTGGAAGCCACCGCCGATACGCGCGTCCGCGACAATCCGGTCGACGCGTCCGGCTACCGGCGCGATTCGAACGGCGCGAGCGCGAAGGTCGGCAGCACGTTCGAGCTGTCGCGCGTGCTCACCGGGCAGGTGTCGGCCGGCTATTCGCAGCGCCATTATGCCGACTCGCGTCTGCGCGACGCGAGCGGCCCGACGTTCGATTCCTCGCTCATCTGGACCGCCACGCCGCTGACGACCGTGACGCTGCGGGCCACGACCGACATCGCCGAGACCACTATTCCCGCCGCTTCGGGGGCCGTCACCCGCACCGGATCGCTCGGGGTGGACCACACGTTGATGCGCAACCTGACGCTGGGCGCGGTTGGCACTGTGCAGTCCACGAATTATCAGGGCGTCGGACTGTCGCAGAACACCTATTCGGGAACCCTGAAGGCCGATTACAACCTTACCCGCTGGCTGGTGCTGCGTGGCAGCGTCATGCAGGAGCGAATGACGAGTTCGAGCCCCGGCTCCGGCTATACGGCCAATGTCTACCTGCTTGGCCTGAAGCTGCAGCGTTGACGCCGCCCCGGTTCGCAACGGAGCCTTAAGAGCAGCCTGTTAACCTCGATCCATTGACGTTCATTCATTGGATCGGCCGTGGCGCTTCAAGTCGCGAATTTGCGGAATCTGGCTGCGACGCCGGCAAACCGCTCCAAGACGACCACCCGCGCGGCCGAGACATCGACTGTCGACGTTGCGCTCGATCCGCTGCGGCGCGTGGTCGGCTGGCTGATCGCCCTCGTCGAAGTGATCAAGACGATCCTGCGCGTTGCGTTGCTGTCGCTGCCGCTCACCGGGCCGCTCGGCATTCTCGCCTGGAACATGGACCTGCGACCGAAGGGCGGCGGGGCGAAGTTCGACATATCCGCCTACACGGGCTTCTGGTCGAACACGCTGGCGCATATCGGCGACGTCGGAACGGTCCTGAAAGTCGCGGTCGGCCTCGGTCGCAACGCCGGCGGCGACATGCCGGGCCAAAAGCCTGAGGATGGCATGGCGGGTCAGTTTTCCCTTCCGCCCAACCTTCAGGGACTGCGCGGCTCGGCCGACAGCAGCGATGCGGCGGGGGTGGATGAGGAAGACCTGCTGAAATCGCTCGCCGCGTCCGCAAAGCCGAAGCCGGCGAAAAAAGCCCCCAGTGCGGCCAGCGAAGCGCCGGAAGCGCAGGAGGTCGTTCGCGCGCTCGACGCCGCCGCCGCCGACCATCGCCTGTTCGACGACGCTGAGGCGGCGGTGAAGACATTCGCCGGCCGCTATCCGAAATCGAAACGCCGTCCGCCGTTGCAGCAACGGCTGACGGAGCTGGCGGCGCTGCGCAATCGTGCGCTGGCGGAGCGCTCGTCCATCGGCGCGACCTCGCATCTGACGACGCTGGCGATCGGCGCGCGAGACGCTCGCCGTCTTCAGGCCTGCCTCGGCTCGCAGAAGCGTGTCCGGGCCGTGGCCGTTGTGCAGAAGCAGGTCGAGGAGCAGCCCGGCATTCCGGCCTATTTCGTCATCGCCGACGTTGAGCGTCCCACGGCTCCCGCGGGCGCGGCGGCGCAGGAGGGCGATTCCGGAGACCGGCTCGCCATGGCGCGTGCGGTCAGCGGATGCTTTCCGGCGATGGCGCGCGCCGGCACGCTGGTGGTGACGTTCTGGGCCGATCCGGCGATGCGGGCGCTGGCCCCGGCGCTGGCGGCCACGAAGGATGCGCTCGTTTATGCGCGACAATGATCGCGTTCCTGTGCAGAGCATAAACGAAACGGGACCGGCTCGCGCCAGTCCCGTTCGTGTTTCAGCTTCAACAGGGGGTCAGAGCGATCCGACGATCTTCTGCAGTTCGGTCAGGAAGCCCGGACGAATGTCGTCGCGCGCCATCGCGAAGGCGACGTTGGCGGCGAGGAACCCGACCTTCGAGCCTGTGTCGTAGGTCTTGCCGTCGAAACGCACGCCGTAGAAGCCGCGCGATTTCGCCAGTTCCTTCATGCCGTCGGTGAGCTGGATTTCGCCGCCCGCGCCCTTGCCGACATTGGCGAGGATGTCGAAGATCTGCGGTTCGAGAATATAGCGGCCGGAGATAATGAGGTTCGACGGGGCTGTGCCCTGCGGGGGCTTCTCGATCATGCCGTTGATCTCGAACGTGTGGCCATGGTCCTGACCGACCGACACGATGCCGTACATATGCGTATCCTGCGGCGGCACTTCTTCAACCGCGATGATGTTGCCGGCGTGCTTCTCGTAAGCCTCGATGCATTGGCCGATGCACTTGGTGCCGCGTTTGCCCGGCAGGGTGATCATGTCGGGCAGCATCACCGCGAATGGTTCGTCGCCGATGATGTCGCGCGCGCACCAGACCGCGTGGCCGAGGCCGAGAGGCGCCTGCTGACGGGTGAAGCTGGTCGCGCCCGCCGCCGGTAGATCGGCCATCAGGGCGGCATATTCCTTCGTCTTGCCGCGCTTCTGCAACGTGTCCTCGAGTTCGTAGGACATGTCGAAGTGATCTTCGATCACTGCCTTGTTGCGGCCTGTCACGAAAACGAAATGCTCGATGCCGGCCTCGCGCGCCTCGTCGACGCAGTGCTGCAGCACCGGGCGATCGACGACCGTCAGCATTTCCTTCGGAATCGTCTTGGTGGCGGGCAGAACCCGTGTGCCGAGGCCCGCGACTGGAAACACGGCTTTGCGAATGCGCTTCGACATGAAAAATCCATTCTGGCGATGGCGGCGGTCCGCCGGGACAGGGGAGCGCGGACCGTCGCGAGGGCGCGGCCAGCGTTGCCGTTCAGGCGGGGGCAGATTTAACTTTCAGATGTGAATCGGCCGTGAACCATGCGCGCCCGAACGTGGCCGTGATTAATGATGTCTTGTGCGGCCGTGTTCCTTGCGGCAGCATCGCTCATTGCCGGTTGGCCCGGATCGTGCTGACCTCTGGCGAACGCTGATCGCGCATGGAGCCGGACCCCGATGCTGATGATTTCCACACTTCGCCGCGGCGCGGCGCTTGGCTTCGCCGCGCTGCTCGCCGCCGGGGCGTCGGCCTCGGGCCAGACGGCCGAAGATTTCTACAAGTCGAAGCCGCAACTCACCATGATCGTCCCGACCGCGCCGGGCGGCGGCTACGATTCCTACGCGCGCCTGCTCGCCCGCTACATGAGCAAATACATTCCGGGCAAGCCGGCGATCGTCGCCAGCAATATGCCGGGCGGCGGCGGCATCGGGGCGGCGAACTTCCTTTACAATGTCGCCCCCAAGGACGGCACCGTGCTGGGCATTCTGGACCGTGGTTCGCCGACCGCGCCGCTGTTGTATGGCGAGGAATCAAAGGCGCATTTCGACGCGGCGAAATATTCGTGGATCGGCAGCGCCATGGCCGAAACCGGCATGGGGGTGGTGTCGGTGAAAGCCCCCGCCACCACGATCGAGGACATCAAGAAGACCGAAGTGTTCTTCGGCGCGACCGGGCCGGAAACCGATCCGGCCATGAACGCCCGTCTGCTGAACGACCTGATCGGCACGAAGATCAAGGTGATCAACGGCTACAAGGGCCAACCGGAGGAGTTTCTGGCGGTCGAGAAGGGCGAAATCCACGGCCTGTTCATGTCGGGCTGGTCCGGCCCCGGCCGCGCCTATGTGCGTGAGCAGATGGCAAAGGGAACCATGAAACTATTGGTGCAGATGTCGGCCACCCGCGATCCACTGCACGAGGACACGCCGACGATCCTCGATGTGGTGCCGGCCGGCGACAGGCCGATCGTCGAGATGCTGCTGGCCCGCCTCGCGCTCGGCCGGCCGTTCGTGGCCCCGCCCGGCGTGCCGGCCGACCGCGTCGAACTGCTGCGCCTGGCGTTCCGGCACGCGATGGAAGACCCCGAACTGCTTGCCGAAGCCGCAGCCCAGAAACTCGCCACCAACCCGACCTGGGGGGCGGAAGCGCAGACGCTGGTGGTGAAAATGTACCAGACGCCGCCCGCGCTGATGGAGCGGATCAGGAAGATTGTGCGGGTCGCGGAGTAGGACATGCGACTACTCGACGGATCGCAGGGTCGCCCCGGCGTTGCATCCGGGTATCGCTGGCACTCCGGCTTTGAGACGCTTCTTGGCGCGGCGGCCTTCCTGCTCTCAGCCGCGTCCGCACAAGCTCAAAATCCTCCACCGGCCGTCACCGCCTGCTCCATGTCGGGCTTCTCGATCGCTTCCGATCGCGCCGGCGCGGCGGTGCGGGCCGAACCGAACCCGAAGGCCAAAATCCTCGGCCGGCTTGCGCCGGCGCAGAAAGCCACGAAGGTCGACAACGAAGATGTGCCGCCAAGCGACGGGTTGTGGCGCACGCAATTCGAGATTGTCGGCTTCACGGATGGCTGGTTTCAGATCGACAAGTCGCTGCATCCTTATGACGATCCCGACCGCCGCGGCGTTCTGGGCCGCCGCTCCACCGGCGGCGTGAAGACCTACGCGGGGCGGGGGTGGCTGCCGATCAATCAGGTCGGCGGCAAGTACACCTATTATCATCGCAGCATGCCGGCCGGGGCGCTCTATGGGGAGCCGGACGAAAAGGCTGCCCGCCTGCCGGCGCTGAACGGCCGTGGTGATCCGATTCAAGGCGGCAACCAACCGAATGTCGTACTCGGCTGTCAGGGCGAATGGGTGAAGGTGCAGAGCTACGACGGCGTCGTCGGCTGGTGGAAGGGCCTGTGCGGCCAACCCATCGCCGATTGCTGGAAAGACTGAGGCCCCCGCACGCGCCCCACCCAACAGCCTTGACCCTCGGGGCGCACATCATCATTGTGCGCGCACTCAGGAACCGGCCGTCCGGGAGGAAGCCATGTTGTCAATCGTTCGCCGCGCAGCGCTGGGAGCGCTGATCGCCACCGGGTTCGCCAGCGCCGCCCCGGCCCAGACCGTCGAGGAATTCTACAAGGGCAAGCAGCTGAACCTGCTCGTCTATTCCGGCGCGGGTTCGACCTACGACACCTATGCGCGTCTGCTGGCCAAGTATCTGTCGAACCATATTCCGGGCAAGCCCACCATCGTGACGCAATACATGGTCGGCGCGGGCGGTCTCAAGCTGGTCGACTACATGAACAAGATCGCCCCCCGCGACGGGTCGGTGATCGGCACGATCGGGCGCGGCCTGCCATTCGAGCCCATGCTGGGCAAGAACGAAGTCGGCTGGGATCCGCTGAAGTTCACCTGGCTCGGCAGCATGAACCGCGAAATCACCGTGGCGCTGTCGTGGAACACGTCGAAGATCAAAACCTTCGACGATCTGAAGAAGGCCGACCTGCTGGTGCCCGGCACCGGGGCGGGCGCGGATTCGGAAATCATGCCGCGCGCCTACAACAATCTCGCCGGCACGAAATTCAAGATCATCTCGGGCTATCGCGACACGTCGGAAGCCGCGCTGCAAATGGAGACGGGCGAACTCGAAGGTCTCGCGTACTGGTCGTGGAGCTCGATTTCCGCCCTGCATCCGGACTGGCTGCGCGACAAAAAGGTGAATCTGATCTTCCAGACCGGCGTCAAGGACATCGTGGGTCATCCGGGCGTGCCGCGCATCCGCGAGCTTGTGTCGGATCCAACTGACCGCAAGGCGCTGGAATTCCTGCTGGCGCGTGAAATCATCGGGCGTCCGTTCCTGGCCCCGCCCGGCGTTCCGGCCGACCGCGCCAAGGCGCTGCGCGACGCGTTCGCCGCCACCATGCAAGATGCCGCATTGCTGAAGGACGCCGAGGCGGCGAATATGGAAGTCAATCTGGTTCCGGCCGAGGAAGTGGATACGCTGCTGAAGGACGCGGCGAATTCGCCGGCCGCCGTGCTGGAACGCGTCAAGAAGACGCTGGATCGCTGATCGCCCGGCCGTAGCTGGCGGGCGAAGGGAGATACGACGGATGCAGTTCGGACTTTATGCGCCCATCCCGATGGCGAGCGTCGGTTCTCCGGAAACCGTGCAGGCGAACAATGAGGCGCTGCAACCGCTTCCCCCCGGCCGTCGCGACGCGCAGTTCGATCACGGCGTCAATCTGCTCATGGCGGCCGACCGGGCCGGCTTCGACCTGACCCTGTTCGCGGAGCGTCCGCTGGGCAGCGACATGGCCGCCTGGGTCAACGCCAGCGCCATCGCGTCGCGGTTCGAGCATATGCGGGCGCTCGTGGCTGTGCATCCGGGCCTGTGGGACCCTGTGATGACGGCGAAACTCGCCGCCTCGCTCGACCGCATCTGCAAGGGCCGCATGGCGATCAACATCGTCAACGGTTGGTTCGACGAGGAATTCCGCATGTTCGGCGGCACGGTGCTGCAGGGCGAGGAGCGCTACAAGCGCACCACGGAATTCATCGACATCCTGCGCGGCCTGTGGACGCACGACACGTTTTCCTACGCGGGCGACCATTACAATGTCGACAAGGGCCAGTTGCTGCTGAAGCCGGCGACCTCGACGCCGCCGGAAATCTATTCGGTCAGCGCCAGCGACCGCGGCCGCGATTTCATCGCCGAGCATTGCGACTGGTGGTTCGTCAACTTCCCGAAGGAAGCCGAAAATAGCGACGAAGTCATGCGCGGTCTTGAAGACGCGATCGCCGACATGGATCGCCGCACCAAACATTTCGGCCGCAAGGTGCGCTATGCGCTGAACCCGTTCGTGGCGATCGGCGACAGCGAGAAGGAGGCGGTCGACGCCACCATCAAGCGCATCTTCGAGTACGAGGCCGACCCCGATCCGCGCAAGGTCGAGCGGCGCATGCTGCCCGCCACCCGGGCCGGCTGCATGGGACCTGCCGACAAGGTGGTGAAGCAGTTGCGGCGTTTCGGCGACATCGGCCTCGAACTGATCCTGTGCAAACTGATCCCGACCGTCGAGAACGTCCAGCGCATCGGCCGGGAGATCATCGCGCCGATCAAGGGCGGCGAGCCGCTGAAGAAGGCCGGGTGAAACTTACGTGGTGAACTACCGTGTAATTACGGGCATGAACTTCTTCATGTCTGGATTGCCGATCGCGTCGTAGGTTGCTTGGTTCATAAACATAGTTAGTTCGCTAATTTGACAATCAATAAATGTTGCATTCTCAAAAGCTGTTACTCCGATCATTGAACAATTATCTCGAACGATGGCAATTTGACAAAATTTCAAATGGCAGCCACTCATTGAAACCCCTTTAAATACAACGAAGGCAGGTCCGGAAATACGACATTTTATAAATGTTTTTTTATTATTTTCAATATAAAAAGGACTGTGAAATACGTTAAGATCTATTATTTGTTTTTCAAAATTATCGTCAAGGGGGTTTATGTTCGAATATTGAAATTTTTTCCGCAGATGTTCATTAAAAATACGCTTTGAGCTGATTGCTGCTGATGCCCATAATATTGCTAATGCGATAAGCGCGCCCACAATAAACAGGCCGCCCCAAGCAATGGGACCGAAGCTGCCGATCCAAGTGGTGATGGCACCTAGATAGGCAAGGCCGCCTCCTCCAACGATCACTGCCGCAATCGATGGCCAATGATCGAGTAGCCAATCCCAAAACCAGCCCACAGCCGAATTTACAAATTTGGAAATCGAGCTTCTTTCAACCGCCAACGGACAATCCCTATCAAGAGTCTGAAGGTGTGCTGATTGTACACAAACTTCGAGCTTTCACCATAAAGCCGAAATTTTTACAGGTTCGGGCCTATTCGCTCTATTTGTAGCGTCGTAGCGCGCATTCATGCGCCGTGTTCACGCAACGCCTGAGCGAGGCGATCCATGACGGTTCTGGTGACGGGCGGCGCCGGCTATATCGGCAGCCATATGGTGCTCGAACTCATCGACGCGGGCGAAAGCGTCGTGGTGCTCGACAATCTGTCGACCGGTTTCCGCTGGGCGGTGCCGGACGAGGTTCCACTCGTGGTCGGGGATTTCGGCGACGAGGCGCTGGTGAGCAAACTCATCGCCGAGCGCGGGATTTCGGCCATCATCCATTTCGCCGCGAAGATCGTGGTGCCGGAATCGGTGTCCGATCCGCTCGGCTATTATCTCAACAACACCGCCAAGGCCCGCAATCTCATCGCTTGCGCGGTGGCGGGCGGGGTGAAGAACTTCATCTTCTCGTCGACGGCCGCCGTCTATGGCGAGCCGCAGCAGAATCCCGTCACCGAATCCGAAAGCCTGAAGCCGATCAATCCCTATGGCCGTTCCAAGTGGTTCGTGGAGATGATGCTGGAGGACACCGCGAAGGCGACCGATCTGCGCTACGTGGTGCTGCGCTATTTCAATGTCGCCGGCGCCGACCCGAAGGGCCGCACCGGCCAGTCGACCGCCAACGCCACCCATCTGATCAAGGTCGCGGTGCAGACCGCGCTCGGCCAACGCGCCGGCATGGAAGTGTTCGGCACCGACTACCCGACGCCCGACGGCTCCTGCCTGCGCGACTACATCCACGTCACCGATCTCGTGCGCGCCCACATGGACGCGCTGCGCCATCTGCGGACTGGCGGCGACAGCCTCACCTGCAACGCCGGCTACCAGCGCGGCTTCTCGGTGCTGGACGTGATCAAGGTGGTGAAGGACGTGTCCGGCCGGGATTTCCCGGTGAAGCTGTCGGGCCGCCGCGCCGGCGATCCGGCGGCGATCGTGGCCAGCAACGCCCGCATCAAGTCGGTGCTGAACTGGCAACCGAAACACGATGATCTGCCGTCGATCGTGCGTCAGGCGCTCGATTGGGAGCGGCGGCTGCACAATCGCAAGCTGGCTGGGTGAGCAGACTGACCGGGCTGGAGCGACCTCCGGCCAAGGTTGACATTCCCCCGACGCGCTTTCAGTTTCGCTCCCGTCGATTGCCGGAATGGCAAACGCGGGAGGAAAAAATGCAGCACACTTTCCCGAAGCGCATCCGCGTTGCGGCGCTTTGCGCGATCAGCTTTCTCGCGATCGATGGCGCCCTTGCGCAGACCTCGCCGCCCCGACGCGACGACTTCTACTGGCTCTCCGTGATGAACAAGGCCTCGACCGTGATGGTGGTCGAGCAGAAGATCGTGCCGCCCAATCTCGGCAAGTCGATCGCCGAAGCGGTGGCGACCGTCATCGCCAACGCCGAGAAACCCGGCGCGCGACGTTCGGGCGACTATCTGCAGGTCGAGCCGTTGTTGATCGCCGTCGGCGGGCCGGACGTCACCCGCATGCATTCCGGCCGCAGCCGGCAGGACATCGGGGCGACGAACAGGCGGCTGAACCAGCGCGATCAGCTGCTCGACACGATGGAGGCGCTGAATACGGCGCGCGCCAGCCTGCTCGATTTTGCCGCCAAGAATCCCGACGCCATCGTGCCTGCCTATACGGTCGGGGTGCAGGCGCAGCCGATTTCGTTCGGTCATTACATTCTGGGCTACACGCAGGCGCTGGAGCGCAGCGCGCGCCGGCTGGCGCAGGGTTATGCGACCGTGAACATGTCGCCGCTCGGCTCAGCCGCGCTCGGCACATCGAGCTTCCCGGTCAGCCGGCCCCGTCTTGCCGAATTGCTCGGATTCGATGGCGTTCTCGAAAATTCGCTGGACGCCAACCAGATTTCACCCGTCGACACCGGCTTCGAACTCGCGGCCGCCGCCAGCGGGATCGCCCTGACGGTTTCGACCTTTGTGGCCGACGTCGAGGCGCAGTATCGGATGACGACGCCGTGGCTGACGCTCGAAGAGGGCGATCTTACCGGCACCAGTTCGATCATGCCGCAGAAGCGCAATCCGGTCGCGGTCAACGACGTCCGCATCGCGGCGAGCGACACGCTGGGCGCAACCGCCACCTACATGTTCCGCGCCCACAATGTTCCGCATGGCGTCCCGGACTACAAGGGGAGCGATCCGGCGCAGGCTCTGGCGCAGGCGTCCTCGACGCTGCGCAAACTCGTGGCGGTGATCAAGGAACTGAAGTTCAACGCAGCGCGGGCGCTCGAAGAGGTCAACGCCGACTACGCGACCACCACCGAACTCGCCGACATCCTGCAGCGGGACGCTGACGTGCCGTTCCGGGTCGGGCATCATTTCGCCTCGGATCTCGTCACCTACGGGCGCACCAAAAGGCTGCGGCCGACCGAGATCACATTTCAGGCGGCGCAGGACATCTACGTGAAGGCCGCCGAGCACTTCGGCATCAAGGATGCGAAGCTGCCGATCGCCGAAGCGGAATTCCGCCGCGCGCTGACGGCCGAAAACATGGTCCGCTCGAGTCTGGGTCTCGGGGGTCCGCAGCCGGCGGAAGTCCGTCGCATGCTGGACAATCAGCGCAAGACGCTCGACGCTGACCGCGCCGCAGTTGCGGATCGCAAGGCGCGGCTTGCTGCCGCCGGGAAGGCGCTCGACGACGCCTTCGCGAAAGTGCGGGAGGGGCGTTAAGGGTTCGCGAACGTCCTTCGAGACGCCGCCTTTGGCGGCTCCACGGGACGAGGACCGTTGGTTTCGGTGAGAGACTCATAACCCTCACGGTGAGGAGCGGCCGAAGGTCGCGTCTCGAACCGCGAGGGACTCGCTGGCCCCAATCTGTCAGCGCGATCATTTCCCGATCCGCCGTTTCGTGCGACGATCCTCCATGGCTCTGGACGTCACCGATCTGCGATCGTTCTATGGCTCGCCGCTCGGGCGCGTGACGCGCCGGTTCGTGGGGCGGATCATCCGTGAGCGCTGGTCCAACTGCGCCGGATTTTCGGTGCTGGGGCTGGGGTACGCGACGCCTTATCTCACAGTGTTTCGCGACGAGGCGGTGCGGGTGCTGGCCTTCATGCCGGCCGAACAGGGCGTGGTCAACTGGCCCGACGAAGGGCCATGTTCCTCCGCGATTGTCGAGTCGACCATGCTGCCGCTGCCGGATTCCTGCATGGATCGGGTGATTCTCGTTCATGCGCTCGAAATGTCCGACCGGCCGCATGATCTGCTCAGCGAAATCTGGCGCGTTCTGGCCCCGGGGGGGCGGATGATCGCCGTCGCCCCCAGCCGGCGCGGCCTCTGGGCGCGGTTCGACCGCACGCCGTTCGGCCATGGCCAGCCCTATTCGCGGGCGCAATTGCGCGAACTGATGCGCGAAACGCTGTTTTCGCCGATCCACTGGGCCGAGGCGCTCTACATTCCACCGTTCGAGCGGCAGATGCTGCTGCGGCTCGCGCCCGCCTTCGAGCGAATCGGCGAACGCTTCGCACTGCCGGGCGGCGGCGTGCATCTGGTCGAGGCGACCAAGCAGTTGTATCGGCCAATCGGCGTCAGGCGCGCGGCGCGGCGCGTGCTGCCGCAACTGGAGCCGGCGCTCGCGCCAACGCCCGCCGGGCGCGACGTGACGGGGGAGTGATCAGCGCCGGCCGCGCTGCTGCGGCCGTTCCGGCGTCGGCAGGCCGAACGATTTCGCCAGAAACTGCCCGCCCTGAATGAGGCCTTCGCCGTCGATGCCGTGGCCGAGGCCCGCCGACAGGTGCCATTGCACTGGGATATTGGCCTTGGCCAGATCGTCGGTCGCCTGAAACAGCGCGTCGACCGGGATCACCTCGTCGCTCGAGCCGTGGAACAGCAGGATCGGCGGCGTTTCGCCGCGCTCGTTGCGGGCGGTCGCCTCCGTTTCCAGATGCTCTGCGCCGACCAGCACGCCCGAAAATCCCAGAATGGCGGCGGGCGCGCGCTTGCGGCGCAGACCCACATGAAGCGCCATCATGGTTCCCTGACTGAAACCCACGATGGCGAGCTTCGATTCGTCGAGATTGCTGGCGGCGAGTTCGGCGTCCAGAAAGGCGTCGACCGCCGGGCGCGCCGCCACGACGCCTTTCCAGCGCTCGCCCGGCTCGCGATTGGTCAGCGGAAACCATTGCCGCCCGGAGGGAGACATCGTGCAGCGCTCGGGCGCATGCGGGCTGATGAACAGCGCGTCCGGCAGCCAGCGCTGCCATTGCTTGCCGATCTCGATCAGATCGTTGCCGTCGGCCCCATAGCCGTGCAGGAAAACCACGAGTTGCTTGGCGACGCCCGACTTCGGGGCGACGCGGGGGCCGGTGAGGGTGCTGGTCATGGGCTATCCGTCTGAATGTCTTCGGCGGGGCTAGGCGTAACGGCGGCGGGCGTCAAGCGCCAGCGGCTTCCTTCTGGCGTTGCTTCACGCCGCCATAATAAGCCCAGAGCAGCCGCGCCGCCGCGCCCCGCCACGGCCGCCAGCGTTCGCCGAGTTTTTCCAGTTTCGCCGCGTCCGGCCGGGTCTTCAGGCCCAGCGCGATTTTCGCCGCTTCCTGCAGGGCGAGGTCGCCGACTGGCCAGGCATCCGGATGGCCGAGGCTGAACAGCAGGAAAATGTCGGCGGTCCACGGCCCGATCCCCTTGATGGCGACGAGCGCCGCATGGGCCTCGTGCGCTTCCATGGCGGGAAGGCCCCCAAAATCGAGCGCGCCCGAGGCGATCGCCTCGCAGACGGCCCGCAGGGTGCGGATCTTCGGCGTCGACAGGCCGCAGGATTTCAGCTCGTCGTCAGTCGCGGCCAGAATCGCGGCGGCGTCCGGCTGCGGGAAGCGGTCGATGAACCGCCGGTGGATCGCGTTGGCGCTGGCGGTCGAAACCTGTTGCGAAATGACGATCCACGCGAGGCCCGCGAGTCCGGCGTCGCGTTTGCGCAGTGGCGGATGGCCGCCGATGTC
>CANJEY010000056.1 GCA_947472615.1 Beijerinckiaceae bacterium | reverse complement strand
GCTTTGTCCGACCCTAGCCGAATGGTAGTTTTTGAAGTTCGGTCTACAAACATGAATTTTTGAGAAACAAACAGCACCACCCTCCCTTCATAACATCGGATCGTAAGAATCTTAGGTGATAAGCCCGACGCGTCACTATCTTCCGATACCAAAGCGGAGGTGACTGCAGGGCTGTCATCAAGTTTGGATTGAGACTTGAAGACATGCCAAGCAGACTCTGTTTGGTTTTGGGCAACGGCCGTGCAATTTAATTGCAGCGCTGTCCAAATTCCAAGTCCAGTCGCTTTAAAGGTTCGCGCATACATAGACAGCTCCAGAAAAGGGTCCGGATTTTGCTCGCTGCCGCAAACTCTTACGGATGCACCGTCTCGGTGAACCAGTCCGTCGGCAATTCATGCCCCGCGCCCTGCTCCTTCGCGCGCTTGTAGATCACCGAGCCAGCAGCGGCGAACTGGTAGCCGAGGCCGAGATTGTTCAGAAAGCACGTCACCTGCTCGTCGTCATCGCGGCCGATGTAGCGGCCGGCGATCATGTCGGGCAGCGTCGGCATCTTGTCGAAGTCGATGCCGTGGCGCTTGTTCCAGCCGTCGCCCTTCGACTCCTCGGTGAATTTCGCCCCCTTGGCGACGACCAGAATCGGTCCCGGATCGTGCGTGTGCACGGCGACCTTGTGGGAGGCTTTCACGGCGGCGGGCTCGATCTCGGGCTTCTTGATCGACGACAGATGTTGGCCCTTTTCGATCCAGCGTTCAAAATAGATCGGGTCTGTCGAATTGGAGCCGCACATGACGATGTCGACGCCCTTCACGGCGTCCTCAGGTTGCTCGACCGGCGTCACCGGAATGCCCAGCACCTCGCTCATGCGCGCCGAAAAGTTCTCCCGGTTTTCGCGATTGGGCGAAAAGCACTTGATCGACTTGATGTCGCGCACCGCGCAGGCCGCCGTGAGTTGCGTCTCCGCCTGCCAGCCAGACCCGAGAAGCCCGACGGTTTCGGCGTTCTGCCGCGCCATGTACTTGACGCCCAGTCCGTTCGTCGCCCCGACCCGGATGTGCTGCAGCACGCCATCGGGAAACATCGCCAGCGGTTCTCCATTGTGTGTCGAGAACAGCAGCACGAGGCCCACATAGCGATTGTTGGGCGCGGCCGGAATTTTCACACGCCGCCGCGTGTTGCCGACGAGCGGATTGGTGACGATGTCGGAATTGATGCGGATCGCCCCGACGCCAAGACACGGCACCACGCCGTCCATCGACTTGAGGCCGTAGATCGCGTCTTCGCTATAGGACGTAGGCGTGATGCAGTCGGAACGCTGACGGCTCACGCCGCGCCCCTCGGCGAGTTCGCCATAGGCCTGTTCCAGCGCCTCGATGCAATCGGGCATCGTCAGCAGCTTCTCGACATCATCGTTCGACAGAATGAGAGTCATGCGATCCTCCGTTCGGCTCAGCCGAGATAGTCTTTTCTGAACGCCCGATACGCGGGCCCCTGAATGATTTCATTCATAAAATTGCCCGCCGGCATGCGCGTCGCCAGATCGCGCGGCGCGCCGCCGCCGTGCAGGTGCTGGTAGACGAGACGCAGCGTCTCGATGACGATCACCTGCGGCTGATGCCCCTGCAACAGAATGCGCGCGCCATGCGACGCGAGCCCGGCGCGATCGAGCGAATCCGGCGCGTTGCCGCAGATGATCGGCAGGCTGATGACGGCGCGCACCGCCACGATCTCGTCGATGGATGTCAGGCCCGCGAGAAAGATCGCATCGACGCCCGCATCCGCATATCGCTTCACACGCTCGACGGTCGCCGCAAGGCCTTCGCGCGCCAGAGCGCCCGTGCGGCCGGCGATGACGAACGATGCGTCCTGGCGCGCCTCGACGGCGGCGCGCAGCTTGCCGGACATTTCATCGACGCTCAGCAGTTCGTCGCCCGTCACGCCGAAGCGCGCCGGCAAAAGCGTATCCTCGATGCTCAGGCCCGCAGCGCCGGCGTGTTCCAGTTCTTCGATCGTGCGGCGCACCGACAGCGCATTGCCGTAGCCGTGGTCCGCGTCCACGAACAGCGCGAGATCGCTGTTGCGGCAGATCGTGCGCACGAGCGCGGCGAGTTCGGTCAGCGTGAGGACGGTGAGGTCGGGCGCGGCCAGCGCCGCCGCGGAAGCGACAGAGCCGCCCAGCATGCCAAGCTGATAGCCGACGCTGTCGGCGACGCGCGCCGACAGTGCGTCGAACACGCTGGCCGGCGACACGCAGGCATCGCCGTTCAAAACCGCACGCAGCCGCGCGCGCTTCGCCGCAGCCGACAGGCGGACGGTCACTTGGTGATCCGGTCGATCTCGGCGAGTTCGTCGGCGGTCAGCGTCCACGACGCAGCCGCGACATTGGACTCGACCTGCGAGGGCGACGTCGCGCCGGCGATGATGCTGCCCACATGCGGCTGGCAGGCGAGCCAGCTCATCGCTAGTTCGAGCAGCGTATGGCCCCGCGCTTCGGCGAAGGCGCGCAGCGCCTCGACCTTGTTGGTCGTGCGATCGTTGATGAAGCGGCTCTCGTAACGCTCCGGCTTGGCGAAGCGGCTGCCGGGCGGTGGCGGCGCATCGGGGCGATACTTGCCGGTGAGCAGACCGCTCGCCAGCGGATAGAACGGCAGGAAGCTCGCGCCATGCGCGTTCGCGGCCGGCACCAGTTCCTTTTCGATGTTGCGGTTCACCAGCGAATATTCATCCTGACAAGTGATGAACTGCGCGCCGTTCGCGCCGCGCGCCGTCCATTGCGCCTGCACGAACAGCCATGCGGGCGTGTTAGAGCAGCCGATGTAACGCACCTTGCCCTGCCGCACGAGATCGTCCATCGCCCGCATCGTCTCCTCGATGGGCGTCAACGGATCGGGGCTGTGCAATTGATAGAGGTCGATCCAGTCGGTCTTAAGCCGCTTGAGGCTGGCCTCGACCGCAGACAGAATGTAACGGCGCGATGCGCCCTTCAGCTTGCCGGCGGCGTCCATCGCGTGGCCGAATTTCGTCGCCAGCACGATGTCCTTGCGGCGCGCGCCCAGCGCCTCGCCCAGACAGATTTCGGAGTCGCCGGTCTTGCCGCCGCCGCGCTTGCCGTAAGCGTCAGCGGAATCGAAAAACGTCACGCCGTAATCGAGCGCCTTGTGAACGACGGCGCTGGACTCGGCCTGATTGAGCCGACCGCCCATGTTGTTGCCGCCGAGTCCCACGACCGAAACGCGCAGGCCCGAATTCCCGAGATTGCGAAACTGCATGCCGAAAGCCTCCCTGTTGCAATCTGTATAGACGCTTGGCGGCGCGGGGCGCAATCGCGACGGCGGGATCGAGATTCAAGATCGTCCTCATATGCGCGTTGCGCGTCGCCCCGCCCGCCACTACGCTCATGCCGAACGAACACATCAGGGAGGCGGCCCCGGAGCCGGCGCAAACATGGGCATTCAGACCGCATTCCGTCCCCTGACGACAACAAGCGTCGGCAGCTTTCCGCGCCCCGCGTGGTTCGCCCAGACCGAGCGCAACAAACTGACGTTTCAGCTGTCTGGCGCGGCGCTTGAAGACGCCAAACGCGACGCGACCATCGTGGTGTTGCGCGAACAGGAATTGCTGGGTCTCGATGTGCTGACAGACGGCGAGATGCCACGCACGACGAACTTCATTTTCCACGTCGCCGGAAAATGGGAGGGCGTCGACACCCAGACGCTCGGTCACAAGGCGACATATCGCAACCGTCCGGTCGATCGCCTGCTGCCGCGCGTCACCGGACCCGTTCGTCGGACTACGCCATCGACGCTCGACGATCTGAAACTGGCGAAGACCTATACCAACAAACCGGTGAAGATCGCGGTTCCGGGTCCCATGACGGTCATCGACAGCTCGGCCAACGTTTTCTACAAGAATGAAGACGAGGAAGCGATGGACATCGCCACCGCCATCAATGGCGAGTTGCGCGATCTTCAGGCCGCCGGCTGCGAAGTCCTGCAGATCGACGAGCCCGCCATGACCCGCTACCATGACAAGGTTAAAGCCTATGGGGCGGCTGCGCTCGATCGCTGTCTCGAGGGCATTCATGTGCCGACGATAGTGCATCTTTGTTACGGCTATCCGGGCGGCGTGTCGCTACAGCACAATTACGAATATGTCGATCTGTTGCCCGAGCTGATGAAGACACGCATCGGCGGGTTCACGGTCGAATTCGGGCGCAGCCCGTTCGACCCGGCGGTGTTGAAGGCCTGCGGCGACCGGATCGTCATGTTCGGCTGCGTCGACCCGGGCAATTCGCCTGCGGCCAGTGCGGATTCGATCGAACGCAAGATCAGTCAGGTGCTCGAACATCTCGATCCGAAGCAGGTCTGGCTGGCGCCCGACTGCGGCCTGATGACGATCAGCCGCGAATTGGCGCATGCCAAATTGTCAGCGATGGTCGAAGCGGGCGATCGCGTGCGCGCGCGTTTGTAAGTTTTAAGTTCCGAAAATGCAGCCGTCATTGCGAGCGAAGCGGAGCAATCCCACTGCGAACGAAGCACCAAATCTGGATTGCTTCGCTTGCTCGCAATGACGGTGGTTAATTCGAATTCGCGCGCGTCGTCTTTTATAGCTGGTGGAGCCATTCATGATGTTGATCAAGCGCGCCGCCGCCGTTGCCGGCATCGTGCTTTCCTTCGCAGCCTCGGCCTGCGCTCAGGAAAGCCCCGCCTACGAGTGGAAACACCTCAACGTGTATATCGGCACCACGACCGGCGGCGGGTTTGACGCCTATGCGCGTCTTCTGGCGCGCCACATTGGCCGGCATCTGCCGGGCAAGCCGTCGCCGACGCCGATCAACCGTCCGGGCGCGGGCGGAATCGCGCTGATGAACCAGATCTACGCGACCGGCGCGAAGGATGGCACGGACATTGCGGTTGTCGCGCCGGGCTTCGTCATCGATCACGTTCTCTATGGCGACCAGTCGAAGGCCGTTTTCGATCCGGTGAAGTTCAACTGGATCGGCAATATGGCTCAGGACCCGTCGGTCTTCGTCGCGTGGAAGTGGAAAGGCTTCAAGCTCGCCGACATCCTCGCCGGCAAGGAGATGACGGTCGGCATGCCGGGTCCCGGCGGCGGACCCTGGTTCTACAGCCGGGCGCTGAACGCGCTGTTCGGCGCAAAGCTGCGCGTGGTGAGCGGCTATCCGGGCGTCGCCGAGGTTCTGCTGGCGATCGAAAAGGGCGAACTCGACGGCGTCGCCGGCACGACCTGGAGCGGCCTGAAGGCCACCAAGGGCCACTGGTTCTCATCCGACAGCGCCGAGGTGCTGCTCGCCTATTCGAAACAGCGCCTGCCTGATCTACCGGAAGTGCCGGCGGTCGCCGAGATCATCAAAAGCGAAGAAACGCGCAGCATTCTCGACGTGATCTCGGGACTTGAGGCGATGAACCGTCCGGTGTTCTCGCCGCCCGGCATCGCGGCGGACCGCGTCGCGGCTCTACGCAAGGCCTTCGACGAGACCGCCGCCGATCCGGAGTTTCTGGCCGACGCCAAGCGCATGTTGTTGCCGATCGCCGCGACGTCTGGCGCGCAGGTGCAGGAAATCGTCGGCAGGATCGCCGCGCCGCCGGACGCGGTGGTGAAACGGCTACGCGAAATCTATCGGGAGTGAACCATGAATTCGTTCCGCGCACTTGCGACTGTTGGTTTGGCGGCCTTTTGCGGGCCGGTCCACGGCGACGACATTTCGGACTTCTACAAGGGCAAAGTCGTCACCATTATGGTCGGCACTGCGCCGGGCGGCGGCTATGACACGACGGCGCGCATCTTCGCGACCAATCTGAGCAAGCACATTCCGGGCAATCCGTCGGTCGTGGTGCAGAACGTACCGGGCGGCGGCGGTCTGAAGGCGGCGGTCACGCTCTACAACGTGTCGCCCAAGGACGGCACGGCGCTCGGCGACTTCTCCGCCAACGTCATTCTGGAACCACTCTACGGCAACGCGCAGGCGACCTACGATTCATCGAAGTTCGAATGGATTGGCAGCATGGACGTCGATGTGCAGGCGTGCGGCGTCTGGAGAGGCGCGGGCGTCGGCATCAAGACGCTGGACGATCTGATCCACGCGAAGAAGACGATCACGTTCGGCTCCACCGCGCCGAGCGGAGGCACGAGCCTCTATCCGCTGTTTCTGAAAAACGCCTTCGGCGCTCCGGTGAAGGTCATCAACGGATACACCACCACCAAGGAAGTGCTGCTGGCGATGGCGCGCGGCGAGCTCGATGCGCTGTGCGGCATCACGCAGGCGACGAGCGCCGAGGATCTGCAATCCGGCGACATCGACCTGTTCATGCATATCGGCATGGACCGCAAGATCGCAACCTACGGAAATGCGACGCCGATCAGCGATGCGGTGAAGACTCCCGAGATGCGAAAAATCGCCGAACTCGTGTTCAATCCGAATCTCATGTCGCGCCCGCTCGTCGCGCCGCCCGGCGTGCCGAAGGCGCGCGTCGCGGCGCTGCGCAAGGCGTTCGCCGACAACATGGCCGATCCCGAGACGATCGCGCTCGGCAAACGGGCCAACATGCAACTGACGCCGATGTCCGGCGAAGACATGGAAAAAATGATCACCGGATTTCTGGCGACGCCGCCCGAACTGGTGAAGAAGGCCTACGACTACACGCACGTGGAGTGAGCGGCGCGCGCGCCCTCCAACAGCCCGGACCAAACGCATGACGAAAATCGTCGATCTCGACCTCATCTGCCTCGATTACTCGATCGCGCAGGATCTCGCCTACGGCACCTCGCGCGGGCTCAACAACAAGCGGTCGAGTTCGATCGTCAGGCTGACGACCAGCGATGGAGTCGTCGGATATGGCGAGGCCTCCGGCACGACGGGGCCGATCCGCGAATATCTGGGCGTGCTGCGTTCATTCTTCATCGGCCAGCGGCTCTACGATTTCGGCGCCATCACGCAACTCGTCGAGGCAAAGCTCGATCATTTTGGCGAAGGTCATCACCTGTCGTGTCTGAGCGGCATCAACATCGCCGCCCATGACGCGATGGGCAAAACGCTCGGCGTCAGCGTCTGCGATCTGATCGGCGGGCGCATCACGCAGCGCATTCCCTGCTACGCCACCACGGGCTATGTGACGCGCGACGGCATGGCGGGGCTCGAACGGCAACTGGCGGCGATCGACCGCACGCAATTCGTCGGCGCGAAGATCAAGATCGGCATCAATCCGAAGTCGGACGTCGAGCGTGTGCGGCTGGCGCGCAAGATGCTCGGCGACGACATGCTGCTGATGGTCGACGTCAACGCCAATTACACCGCCGACATCGCGCTGCAATCGGCGCGCGCCATCGAACCCTATGACATTCACTGGATCGAGGAGCCGCTGCCGGGCACGGATCTCGCCGGCCATCGCGAGTTGCGTTCGCGCTCGCCGATTCCGATCGCGACCGGCGAGGGCTATCACAGCCTGCATCAGTTCAAGGCGTTGATCGAGGCGCGCGGCGCCGACATCATTCAGCCCGCCATCGGCAAGGTCAGCGGCATTTCCGGCATGCAAGCGATCGCGACGCTAGCGGCGGCTGACAACATCCGGCTTGCGCCCGCCGTATGGGGCGGCGCATTCATCATGGTCGCCGCAATGCATTTCATGGCGAGCCGCTCGAGCGCCCCGCATGTCGGCAACATTCCGTTTCCGCGCATGCTGGAATTCGATGTCGGCGACAATCCGATGCGCGACCTGCTGCTGCGCGAGAAGCTCACGCCGCGTGACGGCTGCATCGACCTGCCGGACGGACCTGGGCTCGGCGTCGCGATCGACCTCGAAGCGATGCGTCCCTACGGTTACACGGGCTAATCCGCTCGCGCCGCGTCAGCGTTCGAGCGGTATCGCCGCGCCCGGATCGATGTCGAGTTCGACGGCCTGTCCGGGCGGCAGCGCCTCGTCACGGATCGGGGCGACGACCAGCAGTTCGCCCCACGGCGCGGCGAGCGTGTATTCCCACGAATGGCCGAGATAGACGCGGCGTGCGATCGACAGCGGAGCGGACGTCGCCTTGCGCAGACGGATGCGGTCCGGGCGCAGCGCCACGGTTTTGGCGCCGGGCGGAACATGCGTCACGCCCAGCGGGATCGACACGCCGCTGGCGTGAAATTCTGCGCGCCCATCCTGCGTGCGAAACTCGCCGTCGATCAGATTGGATTCGCCGATGAAGTCGGCGAGGAAGCGGCTGCACGGACGCTCGTAGAGTTCCTGCGGCGCACCTTCCTGGGCAATCACAGCATTGTCCATCACGATCACCTTGTCGGACACCGCCAGCGCTTCCTGCTGATCGTGCGTGACATACAGGACGGTAAGGCCGAGCCGTTGCTGCAATTCGCGGATTTCATCGCGCACCTTGCGGCGCAGACGCGCGTCGAGATTCGACAAAGGTTCGTCGAACAACAGCACGCGCGGTTCGAGCACGATGGCGCGCGCCACCGCGACGCGCTGTTGCTGACCGCCCGAGAGTTCAGATGGCAGACGAGATTCGAAACCCGCGAGGCCGAGCAGACCGAGCTTGTCGCGCGCCATGTCCTGCGCCTCGGCGCGTTTGGCGCCAGATGCGAGCGGTCCGTACATGACGTTGTCCAGCACGTTCAGATGCGGAAACAGCGCATAGCTCTGGAAAACCATCGAGACGTCGCGCTCGGCTGCGCCCAGCGCCGTCACGTCTTCGTCGCCGATGAATATCTGCCCGCTGCTCGCGCGCTCCAGTCCGGCGACGAGACGCAGCGTCGTCGTCTTGCCGCAACCGGACGGGCCGAGCAGCGTCACCAGCGTGCCGGCCGCGACCTCGAACGACACGTTGTTGACGGCGCGCACGCCGCCATAGAGCTTCGAGACATTCACAAAGCGAACCGAGGCGGCGCGCGTCATCAGTGAGCTCCGAGACCGACAGGGCTGGCGGGAACGCCACGGCGGCCGAGCTTGCGCTCGCCGACGATCAATTGAATGGCGAGCATGACCAGCAGCATGAACAGGATCAACAGCGACGAATAGGCGATCGCCAGCGGATATTCGCCGGCATCGACGCGGTTGACGATATAGGCGGTCGCCATATTGTAGCGGGCCGTGACGAGGAACACGATGGCGCTGACGGCGGTCATCGCGTGCACGAAGGAGAACACCATCGTGGCGACGATGGCGTGCTTGAGCAGTGGCAGCGTGACGCGCCGCACGGTGACGCCGGTGGTGGCGCCGAGCGTGGTCGACGCCTCATCGAGCGACTTGTCGATCTGACTCAGCGCCGCGAGGCCCGCCCGCACGCCGACCGGCATGTTGCGGAACACGAAGCAGATAACGAGGATCAGACCTGTGCCGGCGAGCTCCACCGGCGGCGTATTGAACGCCGCGATATAGGCGACGCCGATCACCGTGCCAGGAATCGCGAACGCCAGCATGGTGACGAATTCGAACGCGCCCCGGCCGATGAAATTGTGGCGGCTCAGCACATAGGCAGTGAGGATGCCGATCAGCGTGGTGATTGGCGCGGCGACCGCCGCCACCGCGACGGTGACGAAGAACGAATCCCATGCCGAGCCCGAGAAGAACAGACCGTTGGCGGTCATCTCGACCGAGAATCCGGTCATGAAGTGTTTGACCGTCGGGGTCATCGCGCCACGGCCGATATCGGTGACGAAGCCCCCGATGGCGATGACGCCATAGAGCGCGACCGTCAGCACGACCCACGGCACGACGACACCAAGCGCGGCGCGGCGCACGCCCTTGGGAAGCGGCGGCGGCACGCCGTTGTCGCCCTTGCCGGTGACGGTGACGAAGGAATTGCGCCCGAGCCACATGGACTGCGTCCAGAACGCCGACAGCGTCATGGCGAGCAGGATCAGCGCCAGAATGGCGGCGCGGCCGGGATCATATTGAGCGCCTGCGACGGCGAAATAGACCTTCGTCGACAGCACTTCGAACGAACCGCCGAGCACCACCGGATTGCCGAAATCCGCGAGGCTTTCGACAAAACCGAGCAGCACCGAGGCCGCAACGGCAGGACGCAGCAGCGGCCATGTGACGGTCGCGAACGTCCGCCAGCGGGTGGCGCGCAACGTCTGCGCGGCTTCTTCGAGCGACGGCGCAATGCCCTGCAGCGCGCCGCGCAGGATCATGTAGGACAGCGGCGTCTGCGACAGCACCTGCGCGATCAGCACGCCCGGCAGGCCGTAGATCCAGCGCGAACGTGGAATATAGAAGTAATTGTCCAGAAACGTCGTCACCACGCCGGTGCGGCCGAACAGCACGACCAGCGCCATGGCGATGACGAACGGCGGCGTGATGATGGGCAGGACCGACAGCGCATCGAATATCTTCGTGTTCTTCAGCCCGCCGCGCTGGGCCAGCAGCGCGAACGCTAGGCCCAGCATGGTCGAGATCAGTCCGGCGAGCGCGCCCAGCACGAACGTGTTCACGACCACGCCGCAGGCGCGATCGGAATAAAGACAATCGGTCGCCCAGATGTCGCGCGCCGTGAAGCGCTGCAGCACAAGCGTCAGATCGAACGAGCCGTTGCGATCGAAGAAAGCGGCGAGCAACGCCTGCACCACCGGAAATAGCACGAACAAGACGACGGCCGCGAAGATTGACACGGTCGTGGTTGCCACCCAGCGGTCCGCCTTGAACGCGCCGGCCGCCGCCAGCGCGCGCGCCGCCTGCCAGACGAGCGCGGAGCCCGTCACGGCGGCCCCGAAGCCGAGCGCGAGCGATGGGCGACCGTCGAACGGGAAGAAGCCATAAAGGAGCAGCGCGGCCGCTCCAAGGCCGGAGAAGGCGCAGCGCGCCCGCGCTGTCGCGAATCCGCCGCGCGCCAGCCATGCCGTCGCCAGACATGCGAGAATCGGAATGGCGATCGGCCAGCGTCCGTCGAGCACCCATGCGAGGCCCGAGCGCGCATCGCCCACGTAGGCCCACGGCGCAAACGCAAAACAGGCGACGGCCGCAGTGGCCGCCGCCATGTCGATCAATCCAGTGTCAGCGCTGCGGCGACGCACGTTCGTTCATCCTCCGCGGCGCTGCGCGTTGTCAGCGCTTGGGAGCGTTGCGGACTTCGGCGTCCCACTTCGACAACAGGCGCGTGCGTTCCGCCGACGAGCCGTATTTGGCGAAGTCGTAGTCGATCAGCTTGATCTCAGCCAACTTCGGCGCCTGCGGGGGAGTCGTGGCGTTCTTGTTCGACGGCACCTGATAGGCCTTGGCGGCCGCGCCGAGGTTCTGGGCTTCCGGCGTCAACGCCCAATCGTAGAACTTCTTGGCGTTGTCCATGTTCTTCGCGCCCTTGATGAGCGACATGGAGCCGATCTCGTAGCCGGTGCCTTCGCACGGCGAAACGACCTTCACGGGCGCGCCGTTGACGGCTTCCGTCACGGCGTCGTGCATGAAGGTGATGCCGATCACTGACTCGCCTGTCGCCACCGCGCGGGCGGGGGCGGCGCCGGTCTTGGTGTACTGGTTGACGTTCTTGTGCATGGCCTTGAGGAAATCATAGGCCTTCTGCTCGCCCATCAGCTGCACCATCGTGGCGAGCATGTTGTAGGACGTGCCCGACGCGTTCGGGTCGGCGACCTGCACTTCGTCCTTGTATTCGGGCTTGGCGAGATCGGCCCAGCACTTGGGCTCCGGCAGCTTGCGCTTGGCGAGTTGCTCGGTGTTGTAGGAATAACCAAGGCCGCCGGCGTAAATACCGACCGTGCGGTTCTTGGCGGTTTCGGCCTGCTTCAGCGCCCAGGGCTGGAGCTCGGACAGAATGGCCGGCTTGTAGGGCTCGGTCAGACCCTCTTCGGCGGCCTGCAGATGGGGGTCGCCCGTGCCGCCCCACCAGATGTCGGCGCGCGGGTTCGAGGCTTCGGCCTTCAGCTGCGCGTAGATTTCGCCGGCGGACTTGCGCGTCATCAGCACCTTGATGCCGGACTTGCGCTCGAACGCCTGCATCATGGGTCGGCACCATTCCTCCTGCACGCCGCAATAGACGACGACTTCCTGCGCCTGTGCAGAGGACTGGAAAGAAGCAAAAGCCGCAAATGCGGCGCCTCCAACGATGGCGAGACGGGTGTAGGCGTTCATCTGACCCTCCGGATTTCTTTTATGACAATTTCATGACAGCAGCGTTTCCGCCGAGTCAATTGGCCTTCCGCAGCAAATCGGGGATTCCGCTCGCTTCCAGAATGACGTCCCATAGATACGGCGCGGTCGCCAGCACCGGATTGCCTGATGCGAGCCAGTCGCCGGAAAAAAAGTCGTTGGTGCGAGCTCCCGCCTCCTGGGCGATCAGCAGGGCGGCCGCCACGTCCCAGGCGTTGATGTGCAGTTCCGCGTAGCCATCCGAGCGCCCGGCCGCCACCTGCGTCAGCGCCAGAGCGCCGGAGCCGGCGCGTTTCACATGCGCGCCGAGCTCATAAAGCCGTGCGACTCCATCGAGATAGAGCTTGGTCGGCAGGCGGGTGGACCAGCCGAATTCGACGACTGCCTGTGTGATGTCGCGGGTTTGTGCGGCTCGGATCGGCTTGCCGTTCAGGGTCGCGCCGCCGCCCCTCCGGGCCAGATAGGTCTCGTCGAGCGCCGGGGCGTGGATGACGCCGAGCTCCGGCCGGCCATTCGCCACGAAGCCGAGCGACACGCACCAGATCCGATCGCCGCGGGCGAAATTCGCCGTGCCGTCGATCGGGTCGATGATCCAGAGCCGATCGGAACCGTCGCCGCCCATCTCCTCGCCCAGCACGCTGTCGCCCGGAAAGGCGGCGGCGATGCGCTCGCGAAACAGGGCCTCGACGGCGCGATCGGCCTCGGTGACGAAGTCCTGCGCGCCCTTTGTTTGCGTGTTCAGGGACGCCTGATCGGCGAACCAGCGCATGGCCAGTTCGCCCAGTTCGCGGGCAAGGCCGCCCATGGCCAGATAGCGTGCAGCGAGATCCTGTTCGGTCAGGGGAGAAGTCACGACAGCCGCACCGGCGCGCCCGAACGGGCGGACTGGGTCGCCGCATCGGCGAGCAATTGCGCCTTGAGCCCATCCTCGCCCGACGGCGATGGGGCCTTGCCGGACGAGATCGCGTCGAGGAAATGATCGAGTTCGGCCCGATAGGCGGCGGCATAGCGCTCGAGAAAGAACGGCAGGACCGGGTCGCTGCGGAAGCCTTTGGCGTCGGCGAATTCCACCGTGGTCAGCGGCACGTTCTGGGCGCGGATCATGCCCTTCGCGCCATGCACTTCGAAGCGCTGGTCGTAGCCGTAGGTGGCCCGGCGCGAATTGGAAATCTGGGCGATCTTGCCGGATGCGGTCTTCAACAATACGGCGGCCGTATCGACGTCGCCAGCCGCGCCGATCGCCTTGTCAACGAGGCATGAGCCCACTGCGTGAACCTCCACCGGCTCCTCGCCCAACAGGAAGCGGGCCATGTCGAGATCATGGATCATCATGTCGCGGAACAGGCCGCCCGAGCGCTCGATATAGGAAACCGGCGGCGGTCCGGGATCGCGCGACAGGATGGTGACGAGTTCCACCTCGCCGATGTCGCCCGCCCGGATGCGGCGCTCGGCTTCAGCGAAATTCGGATCGAAGCGGCGATTGAAGCCTATCATCAAAGACTTGCGGGCCCGGGTGACCTTTTCCAGACAGGCCGCGATGCGGGCGGACGCCAGGTCCACCGGCTTTTCGCAGAACACCGCCTTGCCTGCCGCGACGCTGGCCTCGATCAGGTCGGCGTGGGTGTCGGTCGGGGTGCAGATCAGCACGGCGTCGATGTCGGGCGAAGACACGATGTCGGCCGCCGCCGCAGCCTTCGCGCCGCATTCGCCCGCGACCGACTCGGCTGCTTCGGGGATGGCGTCAGCCACCAGCGACAGGACGGCCCGGCCCGAGGCCGCGACGTTGCGGCCGTGTATGCGGCCGATCCGGCCCGCGCCCAGAAGTCCGACCCTGATCACGCGTTTCTCCCCCGTAGAACGTGAAAACTCACCCTACCACACTACCCTTGGGGCCATCGATCTGATTTCATAAAGCTGTCATGGGAGTGTCACATGGATGTGAATCGCGGCACGGGTCTGGGCGGCAAGGTGGCGATCGTCACCGGCGGCACGCAGGGGCTGGGCGAGGCGATCGCGCTGGCCTTCGCGGCCCGTGGCGCGGCCGGGATCGTCATCTGCGGCCGTAACGCCGAAAAAGGCGAAGCGGTGCGCAAGGCGCTTGAAGCCGCCGGCGCAAAGGCGATTTTCGTCACCGCCGATCTAACGCAGGTGGACGCCGCGTGCGCTGTCGTGGACGCGGCGGACCGGGCGTTCGGGCGCGTCGACATTCTGGTGAACGCGGCGGGACTCACCGACCGGGGCGACATTCTCGACACCACGCCCGAACGCTACGACGAAATCTTCGCCGTCAACGCGCGCGCGCCGTTCTTCCTGATGCAGGGCTGTTGTCGCATCATGGTGCGGGAGAAGATCGCCGGCTCCATCATCAACATCCAGTCCATGTCTGCGCATGGCGGACAGCCCTTCCTCACCGCCTACAGCGCCAGCAAGGGCGCGCTCGCGACCATGACCCGCAACGTCGCGCATTCGCTGGTGAAACACCGCATCCGGGTCAACGGCCTCAACGTCGGCTGGATGCATACGCCGGGCGAAGAACGCGTGATGCGGACCTATCATGGCGCTCAGGACGGATGGGTGGATGAGGCGGCGCGCTCGCGTCCGTTCGGTCGGCTGATAGATCCGCGTGAGATCGCACGCGCCTGCGTCTATCTGGCGTCCGACGAATCCGGCCTGATGACCGGCGCGAACATCGACTTCGACCAGACTGTCGTCGGCGTGGGCGCCGATCCGCTGGAGCCCTGACACGTGGCCGCGCCGCTACTCGACGTCATCGCCATCGGCCGTTCGTCGGTCGATCTCTACGGGCAGCAGATCGGCGGCCGACTGGAAGATATGGCGACGTTCTCGAAAGCGGTGGGCGGCTGCCCGGCCAACATCGCCATCGGCACCGCGCGGCTGGGGCTCAAATCCGGTCTCGTAACCCGTGTCGGCGACGAGGACATGGGGCGTTTCATCCGCGAGCAGATGCAGCGCGAAGGCGTCGACGTGCGCGGCGTCCACACCGACCCGATGCGGCTGACGGCGCTGGTATTGCTCGGCGTGCGCGACGATCACAATTTTCCGCTGATTTTCATGCGTGAGAATTGTGCTGATGCGGCGCTCGACGAGAGCGACATCGACGAGGCGTATATTGCTTCGTCTTCCGCAATTGTCGTCACCGGAACGCATTTCGCCCTGCCCAATGCGGCCGCCGCGCAGCGCAAGGCGATCGCCATCGCGCGCAGACACGGGCGTAAGGTCGCGTTCGACATCGACTATCGCCCAAACCTGTGGGGGCTCGCCGGACATGGCGCGGGCGAGGAACGCTACATCGCATCGGGCAATGTGACCGCGCATCTGCAACCGATCCTGCCCGACTGCGATCTGATCGTCGGCACCGAAGAAGAAATCCATATCGCGGGCGGCTCCGAGAACACGCTGACGGCGCTGGCGGCGATCCGCACGCTGGCGCCCAACGCCCTGATCGTCTGCAAGCGCGGGCCGATGGGCTGCGTGGTCTTTCCGGGCGCGATCCCGGACGACATCGAAAAGGGCGTGCGCGGCCCGGGCTTTCCGGTCGAAGTCTACAATGTGCTCGGCGCGGGTGACGCGTTCATGTCTGGCTTTCTGCGCGGGTGGCTGCGAGGTGAGAAGCTCGAAACATGCTGCGCCTACGCCAACGCCTGCGGGGCTTTCGCGGTATCGCGGCTCTTGTGCTCGGTCGAATATCCGACGTTCCCGGAGATCGAGCATTTCCTGCGCGAAGGCTCAAGGCATCGGGCGCTGCGCAAGGATGCGCAGATCAATCACATTCATTTCGCCACGACGCGACGGCCCGCGCCCGCGAGTCTGATGGCGCTGGCGATCGATCACCGCAGCCAGTTCGAGGACATCGCCGCGCAGGCGAATGCGTCGCCCGACCGGATCGGCGCCTTCAAACTGCTCGCCGTGCAG
>CANJEY010000055.1 GCA_947472615.1 Beijerinckiaceae bacterium | reverse complement strand
GTTTTGACCATGAGCCTGTCTGAAATTTCAATCAGCGCGAGCGCTACAGCTTTTGCGGCTCTCGTTGGCCCCGCTCGGCGCAGCAAATTTCGCTTTCTCGCGCCGATGGTGGCGGCTCTGGCGTTCACGCCATATGCGACTGCGTCGGCGCAGACGCGCGTTGTGTCGCCGAACGCGGAACGCGTGACGATGGAGATCGGCGAAGAGCCCGGACGCGTCTCGACCGAAGAAGTCGTGATCGAGGACGGACCCTTCGCCAGACAGCTCGTGTTCTTCCGCACCGCCGAAGCGCCCGGCACGGTGGTGATCCAGACGTCCGAGCGCTTCCTGTATGTGGTGCTGGGCAACAATCGCGCGCTGCGATACGGCATCGGCGTCGGTCGCGAAGGCTTCCAGTGGTCGGGGCTCGTGAAAGTGTCGCGCAAGGCGGAGTGGCCCGACTGGACGCCGCCCCCCGAAATGATCGCGCGCCAGCCCTATCTGCCGCGTTTCATGGCGGGCGGGCCGGGCAATCCGATGGGCGCACGCGCCATGTATCTCGGCTCCACCGTCTATCGCATTCACGGCACCAACCAGCCCGAGACGATCGGCGAGGCGGTCTCGTCCGGCTGTTTCCGGTTGGCGAATGGCGATGTCGTCGATCTCTACTCGCGCGTCGCGGTCGGCGCGAAGGTCGTTATCCGGCACGCCGCGCAGCTTTAGGCGAAATTCTTTCGCAATCTGATTTCCGCCGGCGGGCGGCCATTTTGGGAGACGCTCGATGGCGGTTTCAGGCAAGAGCTTCGCATCATTCATTGCCGGAGCGGCGGCGCTTCTGGCGTCCGGAAGCCTTCGGGCGGGCACGCTGGATGATGTAAAGCAGCGTGGAACGCTGACATGCGGCGTCAGTCAGGGGCTGGCGGGTTTCTCCGAGCGCGACAGCAAAGGCGAGTGGGGCGGGTTCGACGTCGATTTCTGCCGCGCCATCGCAGCCGCCATCTTCAACGATCCGAAGAAGGTTGCGTTCGTTCCGCTGAGCGCGACCGAGCGCTTCGACGCTCTGAAGGCGAAGAAAATCGACGTGCTGTCGCGCAATTCGACGTGGACGCTGGAACGCGAGGGCGAACTGGGGCTGCTCTTCACCGGCATCGCGTATCACGACGGGCAAGGATTTCTGGTGCTCCGCAAGCCGCAGATCACCTCGGCGCTGGAACTCGAAGGGGCGTCGGTCTGCGTGCAGGATGGCACGACGAGCCGCCTCAACCTGTCGGATTTCTTCAAGAGCAATTCGATGACCTATCGGGAAGTGCTCATCACTTCGGCTGCTGACGCCGTCAAGGCGTTGAACGACGGCCGCTGCGACGTCTTCACCTCTGATCAGTCGGCGCTGTACGCGGAGCGGCTCAATCTGACGAAACCCGCCGAGGGCGTGATCCTGCCCGACGTGATTTCGAAGGAGCCCCTCGGCCCGGCCGTTCGCGCCGACGATGTGGCGTGGTTCAACGTCGTACGCTGGACGCTGTACGCGCTGATCAACGCCGAGGACATTGGCGTCTCGACGGCGACCATTGACGAGGCCGCGAAATCCGCGAAGCCGGACGTGCGGCGCTTCACGGGGGCGGAAGGCGGTCTGGGGGCGATGCTGAAGCTCGGGAACGGCTGGGCCCCGCAGGCCGTCAAGGCGGTCGGCAATTACGGCGAGATGTTCGAACGCAACATAGGTGCGCGCTCGCGCTTCGGGGTTCCGCGCGGCCTCAACCAGCTCTGGTCTAACGGCGGTATTCTCTACGCGCCGCCGGTGCGGTGAGGGCGTTCGCGGATCATGCAGGGATGCCGGTGCGAGGCTACAGCCTCACACCCGCATCGGCATGAGCACGTAAAGCGCCGCCGCGCCGTCGCGGTCCTGAATGATCGTCGGCGAGCCAGCGTCGGCGAGTTTGAACAGCGCCGTGTCGCTGTCGAGCTGCGCGGTGATGTCGAGCAGATAGCGAGCGTTGAAACCGATATCGAGCGGACTCGCCTCGTAATCGACCTCGATCTCTTCCGTCGCGGAGCCTGAATCCGGGTTCGTGACCGAGAGGGTCAGCTTGCCCTCGATCAGCGCCAGTTTCACGGCGCGGCCGCGCTCCGACGAAATCGTCGAGACGCGATCCACCGCGTCGGCGAATTGCGCGCGCTCCACGGTCAGGCGCTTGTCGTTGCCGGTGGGGATGACGCGGGCATAATCCGGGAACGTGCCATCGATCAGCTTCGAGGTCAGCACCACGTCGCCGAACGTGAAACGCGCCTTGGTGGTGGACATTTCGACCATGATGTCGGCGGCGAGATCGTCGACGAGCTTTTGCACTTCGGCGACGGCCTTGCGCGGAATGATGACCCCCGGCATGCCGGCGGCGCCGGCCGGCGCGGGAAGTTCGACGCGCGCGAGCCGGTGGCCGTCGGTGGCGACGGCGCGCAGCATCGTGTGCCCGTCGACGTCCGTCGTGTGCATGAAGATGCCGTTGAGGTAGTAGCGCGTCTCCTCGGTCGAGATCGCGAATTGCGTCTTGTCGATCAGCTTCTTCAGGTCGCCGGCCGCGAGCGTGAACTTGTGCGACAGGTCGCCGGCGTTGAGGTCCGGGAAATCGCTTTCGGGCAGCGATTGCAGGTTGAAGCGCGAGCGGCCCGAACGCAGCAGCAGCTGGCCGGAATCGCCGGCGGTTTCGAGCGACACCTGCGCGCCGTCGGGCAGCTTGCGGACGATGTCGTAGAGCACGTGGGCGGGCAGCGTCGTCGCGCCTTTCTGGCCGACATCGGCCGGGACGGATTCGGTGATCTCGAGGTCGAGGTCGGTGGCGCGCAATTGCAGCGAGCCGCCTTCGGCGCGCAGCAGCACGTTCGACAGGATCGGGATCGTGTTTCGGCGCTCGACGACGCGATGCACGTGGCCCAACGACTTGAGGAGCGCCGCCCGTTCCAGTGTGACTTTCATAGTAGATCCGCCGGAATGTACTGAGAGATGGCCGATGGCGGCCCGAGGGGCGTCGACTCTGGCCCGGCCCGCGCGGAAGCGCAAGCCTTGGTTAATCCAATGCTCCGCCGCGCGAGATTTTCCAACAGGTTTCGCACGTCTTTTCTGGCTGTCCGGCAATCCTTAACCGGCCCTTAATCCGCCCCGATTAATGTCCAGAAGCAATCTGCAGTTTGGTGTTTTGGCAGGGCGGCGGCTGAGCGGGCGTATGGGTAGAGGCGGGCCTCGCGAGCGGCGTGAACCGACCCTGGAGAAAGTCTCCCGGTCCGACGATCTGCGCGCCGATCCTGACGATCGCGTCGGCGGCCGCGGCTCGCGCCGGCGTTCTGGCGGAGGCGATGGTCCGCGTAAATCCGCGCCCCGCGCCCGCAAGGTCCGCAAGCGGCGCTCGCTGCTCGGCCAGCTCTTCTACTGGAGCTTCGTGTTCGGCATCTGGGGCGTCATCGGCGTCGCGGGGCTTGTGGCCTACAACGCCGTGCAACTGCCGCCGATCGACCAGCTTGCGATCCCTAAGCGTCCGCCCAACATCGCCATCATGGCGCAGGACGGCTCCCTGCTCGCCAATCGCGGCGACACGGGCGGGCGGGCGATCCATCTGCGCGAACTGCCAGCCTATGTGCCGAAGGCCTTCGTGGCGATCGAGGACCGGCGCTTCTACTCGCACATGGGCATCGACCCGATCGGCATCATGCGCGCCGCGACCCGCAACCTCTCCGGCAAGGGCAACGTGCAGGGCGGCTCGACGCTGACCCAGCAACTCGCCAAGAACCTGTTCCTGACGCAGGAGCGCACGTTCTCGCGCAAGATTCAGGAAGCCATTCTGGCGCTCTGGCTGGAGCACAAGTATTCCAAGGATCAGATCCTCGAACTCTATCTGAACCGCGTCTATTTCGGCTCGGGCGCTTATGGCATCGAGGCGGCGGCGCGGCGTTACTTCGGCCACGGGGCCAGTCAGGTGACGCTGGCGGAATCGGCGATCCTCGCAGGCCTGATGAAGGCCCCGACCAAGCTCGCCCCCAACCGCAATCCCGATGGAGCCTCCGAGCGCGCCGCGCAGGTCATCGCCGCCATGGCTCAGGAAGGCCATATCACCGAGGCGATGGCGCAGGTGGCGCTGTCGCATCCGGCGCTGGCCACGCGCGACGGCGGCGCCGGCTCGATCAATTACGTCGCCGATTATGTGATGGACGTACTCGACGACACGGTCGGGGCGATAGATCAGGATATCGTGGTGTCGACCACGATCGACCCTGTCCTGCAAGGCTATGCCGACAAGGCGCTGACCGAGGAACTCGCCAAGCAGGGCGCGAAATTTGCGGTCAGTCAGGGCGCGATGGTGGCGATGGACACGAACGGCCAGATCCGCGCGCTGGTCGGCGGCCGGTCCTATGCGGACAGCCAATTCAATCGCGCGGTCTCTGCAAAACGCCAGCCCGGTTCCGCCTTCAAGCCCTTCGTTTATCTCACAGCGCTGGAGCGCGGCCTGACGCCCGACACGCTGCGCGAGGATGCGCCGATCAACGTGAAGGGCTGGCAGCCGGAGAATTCGTCCCGGCAATATTTCGGACAGGTGTCGCTGACGCGCGCGCTGGCCCTGTCGTTGAACACGGTCGCTGTGCGGCTCGGGCTTGAAGTCGGCGCCAAGAACATCGCCGCGACCGCGCATCGCCTCGGCGTCAATTCGGACTTGCAGCCAAACGCCTCGATCGCGCTCGGCACGTCGGAAGTGACGCCGCTCGAACTGACGACCGCCTATGTGCCATTCGCCAACGGCGGCATCGGGGTGCAGTCGCATATCATCACCAAGGTCCGCACAATCGGCGGCAAGGCGATCTACCAGCGCAAGGGCGCCAGCAATGGCCGCATCATCGAGGCGCAATATGTGTCGATGATGAACACCATGATGCAGGAGACGCTGCTCACCGGCACCGCCCGCAAGGCGGAGCTGAAGGGGTGGCAGGCGGCCGGCAAGACCGGCACCAGTCAGGATTACCGCGACGCATGGTTCGTCGGCTACACGAGCCATCTTGTGGCCGGCGTCTGGCTCGGCAACGACGACGCCTCGCCGACGAAGAAGACCTCGGGCGGCAATCTGCCGGCTGAAATCTGGAACCGCTTCATGCGTGAAGCGCATCGGGGCGTGCCGGTTCAATCGCTGCCGTCCGGCGTCTGGCGCGATCCCGGCCAGCCGCCCGTTCCGCCGGGAGGCGTCCCGATGGCGGGCGCGCCAATGGACGTGACGCCGCCGTCGCGCGGTTCGGATTTCTTTCAGAATGCGTCTTTGCCGAGCGGACGTCCGGTTCCGCCCGCCAATGTCGGCGCGCCTCTGCCGATCAATCAGGCGGCGCAATCTCAGCCGAAGCGCGACCCCAACGCGTTGGTCCCGCCCGCTCCCGTGGGCCGTCGCGGCTCCGCGCCGCCGCCCTCGGAAAAGAGCCTGTTCGACAAGCTGTTCGGCGGCTGAACTTCCGCTTCCACCAACGAAAAGCCCGGCGCGAGGCCGGGCTGATCGTCAGTGCTGGTCGCGGACGTCAGTGGACGCTGACGGTCTGCAACTCGTTCTGCCATGCGTTGGCGATCGCCGCGTCGCGCGAATCCGTCAGCAGGATCGGCGTGCCGTCCGCGCCGAGCAGGGCGAACAATTGCAGGCCCGGCTGCATGGCAGGAACGTTCGGGAACACGCGCTGCACGTCGTCGGAGGTCATCGGCTTCACGTAAGCGATGGATCCGCCGCCCAGATGCGCGAACTGTTCCGTCGTGAAAGGGGTCTCGTTATTGGTCTTCTCGGTGACGTTCATGCTCTCCACTCCTCACTTTGCGGTTCCGGGGAACCCGCGTTCGGTGCGGTCTGCCCGCGGTCTTGCGACCCAGAGCCTTGCGGCCCTGTTGCGGGGCGTCAGCCCCGCGCCGAAATCTCGATTTTCCTGACAATCTTTTCCGGCTCTGGCCGGGCGAGATCGACTGAAAGAAGTCCGTTGTTCAGGTCAGCTCCGAGCACCTGCATGCCTTCGGCCAGCAGAAAGGCCCTCTGGAACTGACGCGCGGCAATGCCGCGATGCAGGTAAACGCGCTCCTTGTCATCCTGTTGCCTGCCGCGAATGAGAAGCTGGCGTTCTTCAAGGGTGATATCGAGTTGATCGCGCGTGAACCCAGCCACCGCCAGCGTGATACGCAGGCGTTCGGGCTCCAGATCGCTCTTGGCGAGGCGCTCGATATTGTAGGGCGGATAGCCGTCCGACGGGGCGCGCGACACGCGGTCCAGCGCACGCTCGATATCGTCGAAACCAAGCAGGAAAGGCGAATTCAGGGCAGGCACACGTGTCATTTCGAAGCCCCTCAGGCACTTCAAACCGGAACCCGTCACGGCGTTCCGTCTACGAGGATGATATGGGGGCCGGCGGCAAGGCTTCAAGAGCCTGATCGGCGGCGCGCCGCGCCCGCGCCCAAGGCACCTGCCGGAAATCGAACCCCTCCTCCAGCGTCGGTTTGACGATCAGGAAATAGGGCGAAATGTCGAAATCGCGCGGCGTGAACAGCGAATAATGCCGGATATGAGCGATCTCGCGCCGCCGCTCAGCGGCCAGCCGGCTTTCCCGGCCGGTCGCCTCAGCCGCTACGGTGACGCTCCTCAAGTCGGGCAGGATCGGATAGTGGATCGACTGGAACGCCTGCGCGATCAGGGTCGAGCAGATGGCGCGCGTCGGCGAGCCCGATCCCAGCGCGATCAGCCGCCGTCGGAAGCGGCTCGGCACCGGCGGCGTCGGCAGGAAATAGCGCAGCAGGTCGAGCACATTCTTGAGGTCGTACTCGGCCCCCAACCGCTGCGTGGCGAAGTCCGTCACGGCCCGCGCGTCCGCTTCGCCGAGCCCGACAGGCCGGCAGATGCGCATGTGTGCGCCGGCGTATTTCGACAGCGGGACGGAAATCACCCCATGCAGCAGATCGGCCTCGATCAGCACATGCGGTTCGCCTGACGGCTCGCATCGCCCGGACAGCGGACCGACATAGAGCGCCGAATGCGACCATGTGGATTGGGTCAGATACTTGATCGCCGTCGAGATGCGCGTGCTGCCCTCCACCAGCAGCACATCCGCAGGCCGCAGGGTGCGGGCGAACGCGCCGGGATCGCTGGTCGACAGGGGCATGAAGCCCTTGATCGGCTGGCTCAGGAAGCCCGCCAGCCAGCGGCCGATGCGGCGCATCAGGCCGGTTCTGCGCATGGGCGTCATGGGGCGCTCTCCGCCGCCTGCTCCTGAAGCCAGTTGCAGAAGGCCCTCGCCGCCCCATCGTTGCGCTGGCGCTCTGGAACGATCCAGCAATAGGGTCGCGACAGCACCGGCGTCTCCGGCAATGGGGCGACGAGGCGGCCGGACTCGAGTTCGTCGCGGATCAGTTGCGGCGAAGCGAGCGCAACGCCGAGGCCGTCGCAGGCGGCCTGCAGGCACACGTAGTAATGATCGAAGCTCTGGCGGCGCATGGTGGGCAGATTACGGACGCCGGCCTCTTCGAGCCAGCGGTTCCAGCTTCCGGGCCGGGTCTCGGCTTCCAGCAGATTGTGAGTGACGAGATCCGCCGGGGTGGAGATGGGCCGCGCGTCGAGCAGGCGCGGGTTGCACACCGGCGTTTCGAATTCCGACAGGAAGGCGGCCGCCCGAAACCCCGGCCACGCCTCCGGGCCGCGCCGGATCGCCACGTCGAAATGTCCGTCCGTCAGATGCAGGGGCCGGTCCGACGTGGTGAGTCGGACTTCCAGATGCGGCTGCGCCTGCTGAAAATGCCCCAGCCTCGGCAGCAGCCAGCGCATCGCGAAGGTCGGCAACGTGCTGATGGTGAGGCGCTGCCGGGCGGCGGCTCGGCGCAGAACGTCGCTGGCCGATTCGATGGAATTAAGCGCCGCCGTCACCTGATCGCGGTAGTCGCGGCCGATCGGGGTCAGCACGAGGCGGCGGCCCGGCCGTTCGAACAGCGGCAGACCGGCCCAGGCTTCGAGTTCCTGAACCTGCCGGCTGACAGCCCCATGGGTGACGGCGAGTTCCTCCGCCGCCCGGCTCAAACTCTCGTGGCGGGCGGCGGCCTCGAAGGCTCGAAGCGCCGTGAGGGGTGGGAGGCGACGGCTCATCTTGTGATGATAGCTCACAAAAAGACGGCGGAGAATTCGATTTTTCAGGGTGCTCTGTTGATCTATTCTCACACCAGTCAACCGGGAGGCGACAGATGCGCTCTCAGGAACAGGTTCAGGTTTCGCCGCAGTCGAATACAGAGCATGCCGATCTTTCTTCGCTCCGGGCGGAACTGGAGACGGTTCGGCGGGCGCTGGCGACGGAAATTCACCACTATCCGACGCCGATTGCCGCCTGCGACGCGCAGTTCAACCATCTGCTGGAGCAACGCACTCTCGTGCTTGCCGAACTGGCGCGTTTGAGCGAAACCGAAACCGCCGCCGCGTCCCCTGCGGACGCGGCGGCGCACCTGACGCACGCAGCCGCCTTTCTGAACGCCATTCGGCGCGCATCCACCTGACGCGAGGAAAACTCACATGCACGGTCATCTGTCCATTCCCTGTCTGGTGATGCGTGGCGGAACGTCCAAAGGCCCGTATTTCAAGGCCGAAGACCTGCCGTCCGACGTTGCGTCGCGCGACCGCATCCTGCTCGCCGCCATGGGCTCGCCGGATCTGCGCCAGATCGACGGCCTCGGCGGCGCCGATACGCTGACCAGCAAGGTCGCCATCGTGTCGAAGTCGAAGCGCCCCGGCGTCGATGTCGACTACCTGTTCTGTCAGGTCGATATTTCCCGGCCGATCGTCGACACCAGCCCGTCCTGCGGCAACATGCTGTCGGGCGTCGGGCCGTTCGCGATCGAGATGGGGTATGTGAAGGCGCAGGACGGCGTCACGCCCGTCATCATCTACGACGTCAACACGTCGAGCCGCATCGAGGCGCTGATCCAGACGCCGGGCGGTCAGGTGAATTATTCGGGCGACGCGCAGATCGACGGCGTGCCGGGCTCGGCTGCGCCCGTCGTCCTGAACTTCATGGACATCGTTGGCTCGAAGTCCGGCAAGATGCTGCCGACCGGCAACGCCATGGACAACATCAACGGGATCGACGTGTCATGCATCGACGTGGCGATGCCGATGATCATGATGCGCGCCACCGATTTCGGGCTCACCGGCTACGAGGGCCGCAAGGAGATCGACGGCAACAAGGAATTGCTCGCCCGCATCGAGGCGATCCGTCTCGAGGCTGGCCGCCGCATGGGCTTCGGCGACGTGTCCGACAAGGTGATCCCGAAGGTCGGCCTGCTGGCTCCGCCGCGCGACGGCGGCGCGATCTCGTCGCGCTATCTGACGCCGCACGCCCTGCACGCCGCCCATGCGGTGACGGGCGCCTGCTGCGTGGCGACCGCCTGCGCACTGGAAGGCTCGGTCGCTTACGAGTTCGCCAAGATGCCGCCGGGCAATCCGCGCACGGTGTGGATCGAGCATCCGACCGGACAGGTGGACGTGCGGCTCGAGACTGAAGGCGCGGGACCGACGCTGAACGTGCTGAAAGCCGGCATCCTGCGCACGGCGCGCCCGATCATGCAGGGCACGCTGTTCGTCGAAACGACGAAACTGGAAGCGCAGCAGGCTGCGCCCGCCAAGGCGGCGTGAGGCGCTCCAACGAAAACGCCTTCTCCCGGGTGCGGGAGAAGGCGTCTTGTCGAAGCCCTGCTGGATCGAGGTTACTCGAAGTCCACCTTGTAGTTGGTGGTCAGGAATTCGCGAACCCAGGTGCGCGCCTCGGGCGAAATCGTCGAGGCCTTGTGGTAGAGTTCTTCGCCCGCCTTGTCGGTCACCTGCTCGTATTCGCCGATGATTTCGTCGCGCCGGGCGAGATATTCCGGATCCTTGAAGGTCTGCCGCATCGCGGCCCGATAGGCTTCCACGATGTCGTCCGGGGTACCCTGCGGCAGCATCATCAGCTTCTGGGCCGGGAAGCCCGACAGCAGGAACGCGCTGAACGCATCCCATTCGACGCCCGAGGGCTTCTTGCCGTAAACGATCTCGTAGGCTTCGGCGAAATGCGGCAAGTCCGGGAAGTTCGGATCGCGTGCGAGCTGACCCGAGGCGTCGATGGCACCCCACGAGAACAGCGCCACGGCCTCACCGTTCTTCACCAGCGGCTGCGAGCTGCGCAGGTACGAGGTGGTCGTCTGATAATCGATGTCCGACTCGCCACGTTCGAACGACATGCGGCCCTCGCCGCGGCCCGGGAAGCCGAAGACGTGCTGGACGTCGAGGCCGAGCAGTCGGAAACCCAGCAGCGGCGCAAGATCCAGCGATGTCGCGCCCTGGCTGGCGTAGTGGAGTTTCACGCCCTTCAGCTTTTCGAGATCCTTCACCGATTTCACGCCGAACTTCGACGAGATATAGGCGACGCCGCCGGTCGGGCTGGCGAGGAAGAAGCGCATCAGCTTGTAGTCGTACTTCACGCGCTTTTCGCCGAGCAGATAGGGGAACTGCGTCGAGCCGGAGCTGGACAGAACTGTGAGCCCATCGGGCTTCGCGGTGCCGACGAACAGGTTCGCGCCGCCGACCGAGCCGCCGGCCGGGAAGTTCTTCACCACCACGACAGGCTTGCCGGGCAGATACTTGCTCAGGAACGGAGCATTGAAGCGGGACCAAAGGTCGCTGCCGCCGCCGACGCCGAACGGGCAGATGATCGTGATGGTCTGGTTGGCGAAATTGGCAGCTCTGCCGGGAGACGGCAGGAGCGTGGTGGCGCCGGCCGCCATGGCGCCACGGACGAGCGTACGGCGATTCAAATGGAAGTCCTTCATAGGTTTCCCCTCTCTGGACGGCCTGACCCTTCGGGTGGCCTTGTTTTCAAGCGAGCAGCCATTTTGCCGCAGGTCAAGCCATTTTGGCTCGCCCGGGATCAAAGCAGGTCATTTAGTGCATGCGCAGTGCAAGCAAAGGGCGTGTTGGCGGAATATTGCCGAGCTTCGCCCCTCGCGAGCGTTCAATGCCGCATCGCGCTTGATTTGTAAAATGCAAAGATCGGATCAGAACATTCTGATTTATGGAATAATGCCCGTGGCTCAATAATGCGGCGGCGGCGGTTCCGGGCCGTCTCGCGATGGCGTCAGATTCTGGAATTCTTCTTTCAGAATAGACAGCTGGCGCTCGAGAACGTCAATCTTACGCCATTGGGAGGTGATGACGTCGTTCAGTTCGGCGATCGTGTGATCCTGATGCGCGAGGCGCATTTCCAAAGCATCAAGGCGGGCGGACGCATCGGTCGGAATGTCGATCATCGGTATCCTCGGGCTTGCGGCCGGTCAGGCGGGACGGCGGGCGGCGATCCCGACGAGCATTTCACGGAACAGCCGCGCCGGCGCAGACAATTGCGCGGAGCGGCGCTCGACGAGGCCGATGGTGCGCGACAGATTCGGCTCGATCAGCTTCTTGGCGACCAGTACCGGATGATCGTCCACCGGCATGGCAAGCCGCGGCAGAACCGAAGCGCCAAGACCGGCTTCCACCAGTCCAAGCGAGGTCGCCAGATGATTGACCTCGTAGAACCACGTCAGGTCGATATTCTCGCGCGCCATCATGTTGTCGAGCAGGATGCGATTGCCGGACGTGCGGCTGACGCCGATCAACTGCTGGCCCTGCAATTCCGTCCAGCGGATGCTGCGCTTGCGGGCGAGCGGATGATCGCGCCGGCAGGCGAGCACGAACGGATCGTCGATCAGCGGCGTGAACGTGAGATCGCCCGCCGACGTCCCCATGAAGTTGATGCCGAACTCGACGTCGCCGCGCGCCACGCTCTGCAAGTTCTCGTTGGCGGACATGTCCAGAATGCGAAACCGCACATGCGGATATTTCTCGGCGAACTTGTGCACGATGCGCGGCAGGAAGTAGAACGCCGCCGTCGGAATGCAGGCGATCGTCACCTGCCCGAAATGCGTGACGCCCGCGCCCGACACCATCGACACGGAGGCTTCGAGCTCGTCGATCCAGCGCCGCGCATGGGGCTCGAAATCGCGGCCAGCGGCCGTCGCAGCCACATGGCGCGTCGTGCGCTCGATCAGCGGGATTCCAAGTGCGCCTTCGAGCGACTGGATGCGCCGCGACAGCGCCGGTTGCGACAGATGCAGGCGCAGTGCGGCCTTGCGAAAGCTGCCGAGGTCCAGCACCGCCAGAAAGGCGCGCAGGTCCAGCAGCTCGAAGTTGATCGCCACTATTCGCCCAGCGGCTTGTTGCGTTCGCGCTCGATGGCGGCTTTCAGCAGCGCCGCCGAACGGTACACGCTGTGGACGAACTTGCTGTAGGGCAGCGCCAGAAACAGCGCCAGAATGATCCCCAGATGCACGGCGAGCAGAATGCCCATCGCGGCAGTTTCGCGCGCGGCGAGCAGAACGAGCCCGGTGACGGCCGCGAGCAGCAGCAACGTCAGCAGCGCGTATTCGCCGCCCGCGACCTTGCGTGACACCGGCGCCGGGTCGGTGACGATCTTCACCCAGATCAGCCCGATCGTGCCGACGGTGAGCCCGACGCCCCCGAAGGTTCCGAGCATCACCGGCCAGCTCAGCACCGGATAGGGCGCGGGCCAGTTGAGGAAGTGATCGTACACGGTGGCGACGCTGGTGGCGGCGAAACAGAGCAGAAAGCCATACGCCATCAGGTGATGGAGGCGGCGGCGGGTCTGGGAATACTGATCGTCGAGATCGTTGCAGCCCTTGCCGTCGTTGCCGAGGTAACGCAGCGTCGCAGCGTCATGCAGCGCCCGCGCCAGCGCCTTCAGGGTGATCGGCCCGGAGAGGTCCGATTGCGTGTCCTTCCAGAAGCGCATGGCGCCAATCGCCATGGCGACGATCGCGTAGATGAAGGCCGCGCCCGCGAAGGCGGTCATCACCCCCCACGGGACGATGCGATAGAACGCGCCCGGTCCGGTCTGCGGCGCATAGAGAATTCCCGGCGAGCGCAGCGCCATGATGGCTATCAGCACGAACGCGATGGCGGCCGCCGCGGCCAGCGACACGATCGTGCCATTGCGTTCGAACAGCCGACCGGAACCGTTCGGCCAAGCGTATTCCTCGTAGGTCTCGTTGCGCAGTTCGGCAAACGTCTGGGGCAGGTTGACGCCGAATTCGTGCGGCGGCGCATACTGGCAGGCCTGATAGCAGCCTTTGCAATTGTGACAGAGGTTGGCGAAGTAGCCGAGATCCTCGTCCGTGAAGGCGCGCTGCAGCGTCATCGCCGGAAACACCGCGCAATAAGTCTCGCAATAGCGGCAGGCGTTGCAGATCTCGATCGTGCGGCGCGCTTCGGCGGTATTCTCAGTTGCGCGCATATCTGGCGGCCTCCTTGCCGGCGATTCGTCCGAAGACGGAGCCGATCGTCATGCCGATGCCCGCCAGATAGCCCTTGCCGAGCACGTTGCCGGCCATCACTTCGCCCGCCGCGAACATGTTGGCCGACGGCTTGCCGTCGTCCATCAGCACACGGGCGTTCTCGTCCACCTTGACGCCCAGATAGGTGAACGTGATGCCCGGCCGCAGCGGATAGCCGATGAAGGGCGGCGTATCGATGGTCTGCGCCCAATGCGACTTCGGCGGCGTCAGGCCCTCGGTGCGGCAGTCGTCGAGTTTCTGGCCGTTAAAGGTTCCGGGGCGCACCGTCGCGTTGTACTCGCGGATGGTGTTCTCGACTTTTGCGGCGTCGAGGCCGAAATGTCCGGCCAGTTCCGCGATGGAGTTCGCCTTGATGGCTGGAAACACCGAGGGCATGAAGGCCTTCTCGGCCTTGGCGTCCAGGAAGCCGTAAGCGATCTGGTCGGGCTGCTGGGCGATGAGCCGGCCCCAGATCGCATAGCGCTTGGGCCACATGTCTTCGCCTTCGTCGTAGAAGCGCTCGCCATTGTTGTTCAGCACGACGCAAAACGGCACGCAGTCGAGCCGCGTGGCGATGCCGCCGTCGAATTGCGGGGCGCGCGCGTCGAGCGCGATGGCGTGGCACTGGGTCGGGTCGCCGATCCGGGCCGCGCCCTGCGCCAGCAGGCTCTTGAGAATGCGGCCCTGCGCGTAGGGCGTGCCGCGAATGATGAAGTTTTCTGCGCCCGGCCCCCAATATTCCTTCATCCACGGAATATTGGCCTGAAATCCGCCCGAGGCGGCGACGACGCTTTTGGCCTTCACGGTGGCCGGGAAGCCACGGCTGACGATCTTCGCCCCGGTGAAGAACCCGTCCTCGACGATGAGGTCGCGCACCTCGGTGTCGTACAGAACCTCGACGCCTTTGCGGGCGGCGGTGTTGTAGAGCGCGTTCAGCAGCGCCTTGCCGCCGCCGAGGAAGAAGGCGTTGGTGGCGGACAGGCCGAGCGTGCCGCTGAGCGAGGGCTGGAACAGAACGCCGCGTTCCTCGACCCATTCGAAGGTCTCGGTCGACTGGCGGATCGTCAGCCGCGCCAGCTTCTCGTCGGTGTTGCCGGCGGTGACGCGCAGCAGGTCCTGAAAGTATTCTTCTTCCGGATACGAGTTGGTCAGCACCGACAGCGGTTTGTCGTGCATGACCCGCATGTTGCGCGTGTGGCGGCTGTTGCCGCCGCGCATCGGCTTCGGGGCGTGTTCCAGAAGAAGGACCGAGGCCCCTGCCTCGCGCGCCGTGATGGCGGCGCAGATCGCGGCGTTGCCGCCGCCCACCACCAGCACGTCGAAATTGTGCGTCAGATCGACCATCTCGAACCCGTTTGCGTCACGCTAGGGCTATGGATCACCCGGCGCGGCGATGCAAGGCGGTCGTCCGGTTCAGGGATTCGCGCCGCCCAGATATTTCTTGGCGCGTTCGACGATCGGGCGCGGCGTCGCATAGAGGCGTTCGACGAGCTTCTGAACCTCTTCGCCCGTGGACGGCAGGATATCGCCCTGCAGGGCCTTGATCTCCGCCACGAAGGCCGGGTCCGTCATGGTCGCGTCGAAGGCGCGGCGCAGCAGAGTGGCGCGGGCCGGCGGCAGGCCGGGCGGGGCCACAAACGGACGCGACATCGAGGTCGGCCCCAGCATCAGTTCGAGCATCTGCTTGTCTTCAGGCTTGGTGACGAGATCCATCAGCAGCGGCACGTCGGGCAGATCCGAGGCCTTCTCGGTGGCGATCTGCACCAGCATGTTGATCTTCTTGTCGCGCAGCCAGTCCGCCTTGGTGGACTTCAGCGACGACAGACTCCAGCCGCAGCGGCCGTGGGTCTCTCCGGACTCGATCGCCATGATGGTCTGCTGGCTGCCGAGATAACCGGTGATGACCTTGAACTTGGTGCCGAGCAGCTCGTTCAGCACCAGTGGATAGGTGTCGGTGTCCGATCCCGCGCCGGTGCCGGCGACGATCATCTCCTGCTTCCTGGCGTCGTCGAGCGTCTTGAATGGCGTCGCCCCCCAGGCGATGCACAGGCTGACGTCCTTGCTGACCGCGCCGATCCAGGTGAACTGGCTCATGTTGTAGCCGGGGTCGCGCGCGCCGATCAGCGGCTCGAGAATCGGCCCGCCGGCGAAAATGCCCATGGCGGTGCCGTCGCGCGGCGCGGTTTCGGCGAAGAAATTCGCCTGACGAATGCCGCCAGCGCCCGGCATGTCCTGCACGACGACGCTGGGCTTGCCGGGAATGTGGTTGCCGATGTGGCGGCCAAGCGCCCGGCCATAGAGGTCCACCCCGCCGCCCGCCGTGCCGGCCGCATAGATCGTGATCGGCTTGTCGATGGTTTCCTGCGCGGTGGCGACGCCCGCGAGCAGGCCTGTGGACAGGAACGTACAGGCGGCCAGACGGATGGAGCGCAAAAGTATGGGCATTCTTCCCTCGGGGCGACGATGAATTGGCCGCGATCCTAGCCGAACCGCGCCATGGGCGCACCCGTCCCGGGCATTTTCGCCGTACTCCCGCCGCCGAAAATTCTTAACAGGCGTTTGCTAGGTTCCGGCATCCAGATTTCGAGACGGACAACACATGATCAAGACGATCGCCACGACCCCCTTTACCGATCAGGCGCCCGGCACCTCCGGGTTGCGCAAGAAGGTCACGGTCTTTCAGCAGGCCCATTATGTCGAGAATTTCGTCCAGTC